>CAMCYE010000101.1 GCA_945883805.1 Victivallis vadensis
CACGGACGGTATTCAGGAGAATAAATCCGGAATGGATTGTTTTAAGGGATTTGAGAAAGAAATGTCGGGTTTTTGGCCCGACGCTTGAGAACGGCGTAGTTTTCACTCATTGTTGAGTTCGTTGATCATCTCGTCATGGAGCGGGGTGATTGAAACGACCGTTGCGGTCTTTCCGTCCGGAAGTTCGGCTGATTCGCCTTTCCGTTTTGAAACAAGGGCTTTGGAAAACCTTGAATCACATGAAAGCATGTTTCTTTCCGGATGCGAGTCCCATTGTCCGACTATGTGATAGGTTTCATCCGGATGGTTCCCGTAGGCCAGTGTTACAGATGTGCCGATTCTGACAAATTCGGAATTTTCTATTTTTTCGAAGTTGATCGGGATTACAGTGCCGAGGTCGTTTTCAAGTTCAGCCTTCCTTTTGTTGAGAAACTTCTGTCTTTCCTTGGCAGCCGAATACTCGGCATTTTCACGGAGGTCACCATAACTTCTGGCGTGGGAAATTGCCGCTGTGTTTTCCGGAAGCTGCTTGTTGACAATGTCCTCGAAATCCCTTATCCTCTGATTATAGGATTTCATTGATGTCACTGGAGGAACCTTGTCTGCCGAAGCTGCGATCTCCTGTTTGAAGGACAGGGCCCCCCTGCTCTGATTTTTTTCAAGGAAAATTTTAAAATCAGGGGATATCCGTGATATTTTCACGAGAAGACTCTGGATTTCATTGTGGTGGAGGGATCTTATGTTTTTTATTGAATCAAGGATTTCCTCCTCTTTCCCAGCGTGGACCTTGAGAAGGAATTCCTGCAGATCGCTGTTTTCGACGATGAGCTTCCGTAAATCTTTCTTTGCGTTCTGCCATGAAACCATGTCCATCTCCGAAAGTGCGAGAAGGATGTTCCTGGTATGAATATTGGAGACAATGCCCTTGCCGAGCTTCGCCCTGTTCTTCCAAATGTACATGAGCATGTCGGCACTTAGGAATCCTTTTCCTTTGATTTCCCCCTCGTCCACATAGTCCCCCGCGGCATTGATAACCCTCAGCGGGAGTATTGTCAGAAGGGATGAGAGGTATTTTCTGGAAAAGAGCGCACCGGTTACGGTTAAGAGCCCTGGGATGAATTCGCTTGGGAGTTTTTCCCATACTTTCAGGTTTTCCTGTGAGGTCACCCTGATGTCCGCCGGCCAGAAAGGCGCTTTGTCCTTTATCTTCTCCAGAAGTGTGGCGACATCATTTTCAGCCATGCCGCAGAGTTGTAACAGTGAAATTGATTCAGCCAGAAATATCTGTTCCTTGAGAGACGACTCTTCCTTAAATTTTGAAAAGCATTCGCCCGTCTTCATCCTCTCTTCTGATGAAAGCGTGTTTATCCGGATGCTGTTCCGCCTTAAATCCGTCAGAATGCAGTGAAGCTCCCTGATATTTCTTGCGGTTGACGGGGATTTCAGTGATGCTGAATTTTCGCCGCCGGGTTGTTCCGTCGCCGGGGGGTTACGCCACTCATTGAACTGGTCAAGCGTAAAGAAAGCGGGCACAAGGGTTAAAAAGGCGATCTTGTCCATTTGGGACTCGGTGATTGGGGCCAGGAAAAGTTTTTTCAACGACAAGGACCATTGTGCAAATGATATTTTGTCGGTTTTCACTTCCTGTCCGATGAGTTTCATCAATTCAGGCTTATTCTCGAAGAGCAGGAATTCCGAGAGCACTTTTAAAAGTGTCACCGGATAATTTTTCTTCCCTCCAATGTCCCTGATGTTTATTTCGCCGGTTAAGGCGTCAAAAGATACGATTGAACCCCACTTGTTTTCCTTCTCCGAGAAGAAATGGATGCCGCTTTTCAAAACGCGAAGCTTAGAGAATCTGCCAGATATTTCCCTGATTGAAACAGATGTGTCTTTAAGCCCGAGGGCCGTAGCCGATATGTTTTTCGAAATACCGACGGGCAGGTTTTTCCTGAGGGCCTTGTTCAGGGCATTTCGCAGTATCGGTGAATCCGGGGGGTTGATTTCGCAGATCCGGAAGCAGAAAACTGATTTCTCTTGTGAATTTTCAATGGAATCACCCCAGTGTTCGAGGAGAAGTTTGACATGGTCGGGAATATCGCCTAAACAGAGATCCCCTGCCGCAGAGAGAGCCGAGAACAGGGATGAGAGGATGTCCTTTTTATCAGATTCCGCGGCTTCGAGAAAGATATTTTCTAGGGTTTGCGCTGTGGTCATATTTGTATTTCGGGAAAGATAAGATTATCTGTCCTTGGGTTCTCCATTAAAATATTTATAGTTGAAAGCCGCATTTTCCTTGAGGGATTTAGCGGTCACCGGATCAAACGGGCCCCTGAGATAGACTAAATCATCCTCCTCGGTTGAAATCTTATCGGGTCTGACTGAGCGGTAGAAGACACCGTCAATGAGAAAAGCCACTTCAGTGTAGGCGTGGTTCACACTGAGCTGCATCCATATGTTTTTCCCATGATAGTCGAGCCTGAACTCGAGATCAAAAAAACCTTTTTTCTCAGTGGACGGGATCATCTCTATTTCCTGAATGTTCCTGGAGTGGAGGAACGCATTTGTATTGACAAATATTGTTTTACCGCTATAGGTTGGGACTTCCTTCTCAATCTCCTTGGCCCTTGGATGCTTGACAATTTCGTTGATGGTCAGCACATACGAGGGCTCCTTCTTGTTTTTTTCGGAGTCAAGCGTTTCGCAGCCGCAGATCATTCCCAGCAGCATAAATGCCATTAACGCATTAATGGGACTATTTAGTTTCATCTTTATAACCTTTCTTTGTTTTGCTAATGTTTTTCCTGAATATCCTTGAACGGGTGCCTTTATCTTTGCAGGACAAATTGGACTTCTCCCCTTTTGCGGTCATAGCCGAACTCAAAATGGCGGGGGGGAGATCCGACAGCAATATGGTATTGTTTTCACACAGGGTGGCAGTCCTTTTGAGGGTGTTTTCAAGTTCCCTTACATTGCCCGGCCATTCGTAAAGGAAAAGAGCCCTGAGAGCATCCTTCGATATTGCGGCAGACTGTTTATTCTCTTTTTCATACTGCTCCAGGAAATGGCTGACGAGCAGGGGGATATCTTCAACCCGGTCTTTCAACAGCGGAACTTCGATCGGGATCACGCTCAGCCGGTAGTAAAGGTCATCCCTGAATTCCCCGGCTTCAATCTTCTCTTCCAGGTTCTCGTTGGAGGCGGCCACAACACGGATATCAATCGGAATGGTTTCAGTGCCCCCTACCCTTCTTATTTCCTTTTCCTGGAGAACCCGGAGCATCTTGACCTGCATGCTTAGAGGCATGGCACTGATTTCATCGAGGAAGACGGTTCCGCCGTTAGCTGTTTCAAAAAGTCCTTTTTTATTCGTGTTGGCACCTGTGAAAGCTCCTTTCACATATCCGAAAAGTTCTGATTCGAAAAGGTTTTCCGGCAGTGCGGCACAATTGACTGTAATGAAAGGCGCGTCATGGCGCGGGCTTGAATTGTGCAATGCTTTTGCAACAAGCTCCTTGCCAGTTCCGCTTTCCCCCAGTATCAGCACAGTGCTGTTTGTTTTCGCCACCTTTTCAATCAGCCTGTAAACTTTGAGCATCGGTTCGCTGTCGCCCACAAGGATGTTAAAGTGATAATTGGCGGTGAGTGTCGATTTCAGGACTTCATTTTCCGCAAGGGCCATTTCATAATTGAGAGCCCTTTGCACCGTGATCAGCAACTCATCGAAATTGAAGGGTTTTATCACATAGTCGAAGGCTCCGTTTTTCATTGCCGCAATTGCCGGTTCCACCTCCGAATATGCGGTCATCACGATCACTGCCATGTGGGATTGGAGATCGGCCGCCTTCTGAAGGAGGGTTATCCCGTCAATTCCGGGAAGGCGGACATCGGTTATCATAAGGTCAAAAACCTCCTCCTTGAGTTTATCCAGGGCGTTGCTTCCGTTGAGGCAGGCCGTCACGGAATATCCCGATTTCACAAGAAGTGTTTTCAACACTTCGATAATTGTGAGTTCATCATCGACAACCAGTATTTTGTACATAAATAAAATGACCCCGATTTACCTAGAGGTTCCTCTTGCTTTAGGGAACCTCTAAAAATTGGCATATGGCGCGAGACAGGAGATTATGGAGAGCCGACAAGGAGCAAACGCCAAGAGCAGCCCCGTAGCGGGCTGTGACTGGATTTGCGACGATGGCGGAATCCATAAGAATCTGTCTCCCTTCGGGTTGCGGATCTTTTTGGCTCAAAGAAGAATATTCTTCTGTCGGCGTATCGCATGGATACGCCTCCGTTCAGAAATTCTTTTTGAGCTTTCAAAAATCTTCCGCAACGCGCCAAATGCGAATTTTTAGAGGTTCCCTTTATCGTTATGACGGCAATATACAGTCGCAAACATGATTTTTCCCATACGATTTCAATGATAAATCCAGGAAGAGCTTCCCGTCTTCATTGCGTATACGCCCCGAGGCGAGCGGCCTGCCTGACGATCTCATCGGAATATCTTTTATAGAAATCAGTGTTTTTGCAGGAGCTACGCAGTTCCGCCAGGAGTTGTAACGCCTCCTGGTTTCTTCTTTCCTTGTCCAATCTGCAGAATTCGCCCCAGAGTCTGATCGCCTTTTCATCATCAAGAGCCACTTTTATGTCTTCCGCAACCGACTCCCAGTTTTTCTTTTCCTGCCCGGAAAGGACATTGCAGGTCTTCAGGCATTCGGAAAATTCCGTGCGCATGCCGTTAAGCAGATAAAAAGTGAGGATTATGCACATGTCCTGACTGGTGGGACGTATCCCTGAATCAGGAGACAATATCCTGTGCTGCAGCAGTTGTGAAATTATTTCTGGAGTGAGCTGACCCTGCGTGATTATTCGCCCTGTTTTCACCTTGTCCGTGGTTTTTTTCAACCTGATGGACTTGTCCGAAATCTTTTCAACCAGATATTCGCTGGATATTTTTAGGCTTGCGATGCTTCCGGGAATATTTTTGCCGCGGAGCGCCGTCTCATTTTTTTCAAATACCGAAAAGATGAGCGGTTCGCTGGGAATCACCGTATTCAGGAGAAAATTGCATTTGCCCTCAAGTGATTCAGAAATGATGTTTTTTTCATTTTTCCCAAACCATGCCTCAACCAGTTTTTTTAGATGTTCCGTATCCTTTTTCCTGGAATATGATGACATGATGTCGGTCAGTAAAAGATAGTATCCGTCTAGGATGCTGTCGGCCAGCAACTTATCCTGTCTCCGTTTTTCGTTCTCGGCGATTTTCCTTTTAGCCTGTTCAATCTGTTCCTTTTTCTTTTCAGCCTGTTCCGCCAGCACTTTCCTTTCCGACTCCGCTTTCATATTCAGGAGGATATCGGAAATTTCAATGGATGCCCGGTCAAGCTCATTCCTGCTTTCCAGAGGAATCAGGACTTCAGTGTTTTCTGAAACAATGGCGAGAATTTGTTTTATTTTCCTGTTGAATTCTTCGAGTTCCCATTTTTTCATTGATTTGAAATCGGAAACTGTGGCCAATTCAACAAGATCGGCGACATCCTTCCGGATCGCATCAGTTCTTTTTTTCACGTCTTCTATCTTCTTCTGAATGGAAAACTGTTTCTGTCTGAGGGTCTGAAGCAGGATTTCGGCGTCTTGCGGTATGTATGATGGGTAATTCTTAACATATTCCTGTATCAGACCTATCCCGGTCTCCGGATCGGTCTGGGCGATCCCGTTCTTCACTTTTAGCCATTCATTCCGGGGCTTTTCCGCAATTGCTGACGTGGAGAAACTGGCGATCCGTTTAACTGTTGCATCTCTGCGGTTCCAGTCATAAATGTAAATGTAGGCCGCAACAGCTGAAGCGACTGAAATTACGGCTGCGACAAGATAAGCCGCTGTTTTTAGGCGTGATTTGGACTCCGCCCTCCTAGCGGATGATGGGGATGATTTAATATGGATCCCGGCAAGCGATCTGCATATTTCCTTCCATGACGCGGGGCGGCTCTCCGGATTTTTCGATAGAAGCCGGTCGACCAAGTCCGATATCGCCAAGTTCAATTCCCCGTTCACCTCGGAAAGGGGGATTGGTTTATCGTCCAAGTGCTTTTTCATCACTGTTTCAGGATCATCGCCCGGGAACGGAGGCATCCCCGAGAAAATATGATAAAGCGTCGCGCCAAAGGAATACATGTCGGAATGGCAGTCAATCCCATCCGTATCTCCTGAAATCACTTCCGGCGGAGCATAAAGAGGGGTCGCCATTACGCCTTCCTTGAAATCATTTTCGTCATGGACCGACTTTGCGAGACCAAGGTCTGCGAGTTTCGCATCGCCGCCACGGGCAATGATTATATTGTCTGGTTTTATATCGCCGTGACAGAGACTCTGTTTTTCCCATGCGTAGTCAAGAGCCGAGGCGATTTTTATTGCAATCTCCAGTGCGTCCTTCTGCGGAAGTAGCCCGTCCCTGGAAATTTTCGTGTCAAGGGTTTCCCCCTCTATGAGTTCCATTGCGAAATAATAAATCCCTTCCGGGGTGGCCCCGGCGTCATAGACTTGGACGATATTGGGATGGCTGAGACTTGCGGCGGATCTGGCCTCCTTGAAGAATCTCTCGACAAAATCAGCATCTCTTGCAAGCTCATCTGAGAGCAGTTTCAGTGCGACATGTCTTTCCAGGGTCAGTTGTTTCGCCTTGTAGACAACCCCCATCCCCCCCTGCCCCAACTTATCCTCTATCATGAAACCGTTAATTCCGGTTCCTTTTTGAAGTTGGTTCACTGAAGGCATGTTCATTTCCGCGCCACAGCCTAGGCAGGCAACTTTGCCCGATGCGCCGTTTACGGCCGACTCAACGTGTTTTTCACATGAACTGCAGAATATTAACATCGCGAATCTCTTTGTTTTCAGGCGGAATCTATTTCGGGACGTGTGACGACGGCAGGAATTGAACAAGGATATATTTGCGTTTTTTCAAGGTGACGGCAGTCAACACCAGCGGCTTTCTCTTAAAATTACCCGGCTCAAACAGTTTATCGCCGTATAAACCGGCATCAAAAAGCACGTAATTGACATCGTCTGTTACTTCATCGTACTCGAATATGTACTTTACCGGAGGTCTTATGTAATATATGAATGACTGATAATTCGAAATTCCGAAATTAAATAGATATACGGGTTCTTCGCGGGGCAGGAATTCATTGATTTTTGCTCCAATGGGACGTTTAATTTCAAATTGTTTTATAATCGGCAGTGCGAAAGAAGCAAATTGCAACGAGAACGCCGTGCACAGCAATCCCGTTAATACGGTCAGAGAGAGAGAGTCGCAATATTTCCGTCTTGAGTTGTAAACCAGAAGCAGAACTCCGACTGTGACAGCCGCAGCCCAGAAAGCAGAGTGAAAACATACAGTCTCCAGGGACTGCATTGTCTTAACGTTGAAAAGTTCAAATACCCTGACGATGTAACGCATATTGACAAGGAATATTCCTGCGGCAAGGGAGCAGAGCGAAAGCAGTGAAAAAATGAGGATCGTATTTTTCCACAAATTAGAGACTGTGTTTCCCAAGGTGATGATTGAGAGCAGTAATCCCACGAGGATGCAGGAAATTGAAATAAGGGGCACGAAATAGCGGGCCCGCGTTCCGGGCATAAGGCTTACCAAGATGAATCCGACGGTGATCGCCATCAGCAGGCCTTTGAGAAGGCGCTTTTTATCATCTGGAATTTCAATCATGCATTTTTCGCATCTTAAAAACGGGAAGAACAAAAGCCACGGCAGGAAATATGCCAGCGCCTGTAATAGGTTCATTCCCCAGCCGACAATATCAAGCTTGTCCATTCCGATTATGCAGTCCAGTACATCCGAAATCCATTCTCCGCTCATTGTCGTCTTTTTGTCAGCTTCGGTATCATGGGGCTTCATTATGTATGCGGGCACAGCCCATGCCAGAAATATAATCAGCATGGTGAATATTCCAGACAGGTGTGGCAGGCTGATAAGTTCCAACATCTTTTTTTCATAGCGGAGAATAAAAAGGACGGTCAGATAGAAGAACAGCAGGATAACAGGTCCCTTGAGCAGCAGTCCCAATCCGAGCATGAGGCCGACAATGAGCCACATCAGCCATTTCGAATAATTCAGCGAACGCATGTTCAACCATAGGACTATGGCCATGCCTGTCATGCTTGCATATATCGCGTCTATCTCTATCAGGCGTCCTTTGTCGACTATTCCGACTGATGTAAGGAACACAATTGCAGATATGAGTCGCCCCTCACAACTTAGCCATCCTGACGGCATCAGCACAAGAATGAGGACAAAACATAATATTGAAATTGCCGAAGGCAGGCGGGCAGCAAGTTCTGACTGGTTGCCGGAAATGAGGAACGATGTTGCGACAATCCAGTTTATCAGAGGCGGCTTCTTATAGTATTGCTCCCCGGCCAACTCCGGAGTCAGCCAGTTTCCGGTCTCTATCATGGTCATGGCAGGAAGCATCCGTTTGGGCTCATTGCCTTGGATCTCACGTTTCCCCAGGCCCGGCAGGTAGATGCCGGCCCACAGCGCGACAACAAGTAAAACCGAGAGCGGTTTTGATATTTTCATGTTAAATATGGTCATGGGGTCGGACTTCTCCAATATCCTGGTTTTTCATTTCAATAAAATCCTCTTTGAATTTATTGAAATGAAAAGCTATATCTTAACTCATCTACTTTTTCTTACAAAGCCCTTTCCATGGATTCGATGACTGTTTTCAAGGTTTTTATCCTTGCGTAAAGCTTGCAGTTTGATTCAACTACGGTCCAGGGGGAATGCAAGGTGCTGGTTTTCAAAAGCATCTCGTCAACCGCCCGCAGGTAAAGATCCCATTTTTCCCTGTTCCGCCAGTCTTCCTCGGTTATTTTCCACTGTTTCCATATGTTTTTCCGCCTCTCATTGAATCTTCTGAACTGCTCGTCCTTGTCAATGTTAAGCCAGAATTTCACGATGACCGCACCGTAATCTGAAAACTGTTTTTCCGTTTCATTTATTTCATCATAGGCCCTGTTCCATTCCATTGAAGAGCAGAATCCCTCAACACGTTCAACAAGAACCCTGCCGTACCATGTCCTGTCAAAAATAGCGATATGTCCAGCCTTTGGAATCCTGTTCCAGAAACGCCAGAGATAATGATGCCTTTTCTCGACATCGGTCGGCGCGGCGACCGGAATCACCTCGTAACCTCTGGGGTCAAGGGACTGGGCGAGTCGTCTGATGTTGCCACCTTTCCCGGCAGCATCCCAACCCTCGTAAAGGATGAGGACAGGAATGCGTTTTTTATAGACTTCATGCTCCAGCTCCCGTATCCTACCTTGGTATTTTTTTAAGTTTTCAAGGTATTCCACACGCCCCATCGAAAGGGAGAGATCGGATTCGCCTATGATGCTTTTTGCAGCTGGCGCGGATTTTGCTGATACCCTACGGGCAGACCCTTCGATTGCCGGAGTCGACAGTTTTTCTTCGAGCCTGCCAGTAATTTCAGTGAATATCCTGAGAGCCGCCGCCTTGTGGTCTTTTGAATCCACAAGAGTCCACGGCGCATAATCCGTATCCGTCCCCTCAAGCATTTCACCGAAGACTTTGAAGTGTTCGTCGTACTTTCTGTGATGCCGCAAGTCGTCTTTGGTGACACGCCACTCTGTTGCGGGGTTCGCCAGAAGTTTCCTGAATCTCTTCTTTTGTTCTTTTTTGCTGATGTGTAGGAAGAATTTCACTATAAGGCACCCGTCGTCCACAAGCTGTTTTTCAAAAGTCCTTATCTCGTGATACGCCCTTTTCCAGTCTTTCTTGGCGGTGGTGCCGTCCAGCCGCTCAACAGACAGACGCCTGTACCAGCTCCTGTCGAATATGGCGGTCCGCCCCCTTTCCGGAGTCTTAGTCCAGAACCGCCATAAAAAAGGGTGCATCTGCTCTTCCTCGTTGGGATCTTTAATCGGATAAACGTTATATCCCCTGGGATCGAACGACATCATAAGTTTATTTATGAGAGTCCCCTTCCCTGCGGCACCCCAGCCTTCAAATATGATGATTACCGGAAGCTTTGAATCAACCGCCTTCCGCTGGAGTTCTCCTATTTTGTTTTCAAGCCCTTTCATGACGGATTGGTATTCTTTCTTTTCCATATTCCTGACGGCGGGAATGTTTTTCAGCATGTTCATGGCACAGGCTCCATTTGTTTGTCGTTAGGGAACCTCTAAAAATTCGCATTTGGCGCGTTGCGGAAGATTTTTGAAAGCTCAAAAAGAATTTCTGAACGAAGGCGTATCAAGCGATACGCCAAGAGAAGAACATTCTTTCTTGAGCCAAAAAGATCCGCAACCCAAAGGGAGACAGATTCTTATGGATTCCGCCATCGTCGCAAAACCAGTCACAGCCCGCTACGGGGCTGCTCCTGACTTTTTCTCCTTGCCGGCTCTCCATAATCTCCTGTCTCG
>CAMCYE010000102.1 GCA_945883805.1 Victivallis vadensis
AGCTCGTAGTTAACATTTTTTTGCAATGTGCTGAAAACTATATCAGAAAGGGATTTCTTATGGAACAGAGACATACGATATCGGTGCTGGTTGGAAACAGGTTCGGAGTGCTTGCGAGGGTCGCAGGTCTTTTCAGCGGCAGAGGTTACAATATAGAATCCTTGTCGGTCAACTCCACGCATGACTCTAAAGTCTCCAAAATGACCATTGTCACAAAAGGGGATGATGCCATCATTGAGCAGATTGATAAACAGCTCAACAAACTGGTTGACGTGATCAGCGTCACTGACCTTACAGGCAGCGAATTTATCGAGCGTGAACTGATGCTGATCAAGGTCAAGGCGACAGGCAAGGACAGGGCCGAGGCCATACAGATTACCGAAATCTTCCAGGGGAAAATTGTCACCGTCCACAAGGATGAACTTGGAATATCCCTTTCCGGACCCGCACAGAAGATGGAGGATTTCATAAAGATGATGTCCGACTTTGGAATCATAGAGATTGCACGTACCGGTCGCGTCGCGATATCCCGCAATCCAGGCGCCACCGAGAACTATTCCGGAAAATGAAGCTCCTGGTAATTCAAGTTGCCGCACTCGGTTATGAGCTTTGGCAGAAACATGCCAGTGCCGATTTCTGGAAAAAACTCAGGACAAAAAATATCAGGACAGTTTCCCCTGCGCTGACATGTCCGGTCCAGGCGAGTTTCAGAACCGCACTTCCCCCGGAAAAGCACGGGATGGTTGCGAACGGCTTTTTCGACAGAAAACTCTGCAGGACATTTTTCTGGGAGCAGTCCTCTGCGCTATATGAGGGGAAAAGAATCTGGGAGGAATTCCGTTCAAATGGCGGATCGGTTGGGCAGATCTGCTGGCAGCAGAGCATAGGATCTGACAGTGATCTCATTATTTCACCAGCACCGATACACAAGCATCACGGAGGAATGATTCAGGATTTTTATTCCGAACCGGCCGGAATTTATTCATCACTCTGCAATAAGATAGGACGTGAATTCAACCTGCATTCCTATTGGGGGCCTTTTACTTCAATCGCTTCTACAAGCTGGATCGCGTCTGCGGCTTCGGAACTCCTAGTTTCAAACGGTTCCACCGATATGCTGATGGTCTATCTGCCCCATCTCGATTACGATCTCCAGAAATGCGGGCCGGATTCGCCGAGGATGAAAAAATCCTTCGGCCTGCTTGAAGCCGAGATTGAGAGACTTTTCGTTTCTGCGAAACTCGCAGGATATGAAGTGCTCCTGTTTGGCGATTATGCGATTACCCATGCCGAACAGCCGATATATCCGAACAGGATTCTTTCGGATGCCGGATATTTTACCGGAAGAAATGTCAACGGACGGCTATATCCCGATCTCTGCACTTCAAAAGCGTTTGCTATGGTTGACCATCAGATTGCCCATATTTACCTCAAGGATGAAAATGATCTTGAAAAAGTCGCCGGAATATTTAAAAACACAAGTGGCGTATCTAGGATTCTGACACGGAAGGAAATGAATCATGAACGATGCGGGGATCTGATAATCGAAGCCGCCGCCGGCTGCTGGTTTGCATATCCGTGGTGGGGAAAAGCCTCAGAGGCTCCGGATTACGCAGGACACGTCGATATCCATAATAAGCCGGGTTTTGATCCGTGCGAGCTTTTCATGTCACTATGGCCACCGATGGGAATTTCACAGGATGCAACAAGAATCCGAGGAACACACGGTGCCAACTGCCGTCCTGAACACGATGTCCTCTGCGCAACAACTTTTGCCCTCGATGAAAAGGTGACTTCAATCACAGACGCAGCCTCAATGGTAGAATCCATGCTGTAGAAGACAGGCCTTGGTCGCCCGCCACGGCGCGTAAACCTTTGGTGCGCGCGCCTCCGGTGGGTAAACTTTCCAGCCTGTTATTTTAATGAGCAGATAGGGATGCCAATATTTGCTTAATTATTACAAAAAAACAGTCCACTGTGTGGATTGCAATACATAAAGACGCTTGACTTTTGCAATTAAAGTGATATGATCTGCATATGTCATCGTTTTGTGTATCCTAAAATTGGCAGGGGGTAAGTTTATGATAAGGGAAGCAATTAAAGATTTAATTATATGGAAAAACGGTGTGGGCAGAAAACCATTGATAATTCGTGGAGCAAGGCAGGTAGGCAAAACATGGATTATGAGGGAATTTGGGAGAAAGCATTATAAAAGACTTGCATACATTAATTTTGAAAACAATGAACGGATGGAAAGCCTGTTCAGCGGGGATCTGGATATTTCCCGGATAATAACAGCTCTTCAAATTGAATCAGGGGTTACCATAGAAGCGGATAATACGCTAATTGTTTTTGATGAGGTTGCAGAGGTTCCACGGGCATTGACATCATTGAAATATTTTTGCGAGAATGCACCTCAGTATCATATAATCGCCGCAGGCTCATTGCCTGGTGTGGCTCTTCATCCCGGCACATCATTCCCTGTGGGCAAGGTTGAGTTTCTTGATTTGTATCCGCTTAGCTTTAACGAATTTTTAAATGCCACCGGCAATGAAAATCTGGGAAGCCTTTTTGAGGCTAAAGATTTTAAACTTATCACAAGTTTCAAGGGCAGATACATAGACCTGTTAAAGCAATATTATTTCATCGGTGGAATGCCCGAGGCTGTTAAGACCTTTGTTGAAACGCATGATTTTAATATTGTGCGAGAAGTGCAGAAAAATTTACTTGCGGCATATGAGCAGGATTTTTCAAAGCACGCTCCAAATGAGGCTGTACCAAGAATACGAATGCTCTGGACGTCAATCCCGACACAACTTGCAAAGGAAAACCGGAAGTTTGTATTTGGCCTTATTCGTCATGGTGCGAGAGCGAGGGAATATGAGCTTGCCATGCAATGGCTCCTTGATTGCGGGCTGATCTACAAAGTAGGCAGAGTAACAAAGCCCGATATGCCGCTTATGGCTTGTCAGGATTCCAGTTCATTCAAACTGTTTGTTTTAGATGTTGGCCTATTGTCGGCAATGAGCGACCTAGATGCAAAATCCCTTTTAAAAGGCAATGCAGTTTTTGAAGAGTTTAAAGGGGCGCTGACAGAGCAATATGTGCTACAGCAATTAATAACCAATAAGGATATCAAGCCCTTTTACTGGACTGCTGAAAGGTCGAACGGTGAAATTGACTTTATTTTTCAACACGGGATGGATATTGTTCCGATTGAAGTAAAGGCTTCTGAAAATCTACAGGCTAAAAGCTTGAAAAGCTATTGCTCAAGATATAATCCAAAGCATGCAATTCGTGCATCAATGTCCGATTATAGGAAAGAGGAATGGTTAACCAATATTCCGCTATATGCGATTGACGGCATATTAAATATAATTCCTTGAATGGGTGTTCGAAACAAAGCCGCTTAAGGATCCGTGGTTTGTATCCGGACTGGAAAACATGAAGACATTTGCAATAGTGGAATCTCCCGCGTTCTTTAAGCAGATGAATGTATTTGTCTTGGATAATTTCATGGCAAGGGTGTGAAACATGAATGTTAAGGAAATTGAAAAATGCCGATTTTAAAAATACGAAATCTTCAGATTTTTGAAATCGGCTCAGATACGTAGAAGTTTTTGTAAAAGAGAGTGGGGATTGGGGCGAGGGAAAGAAACTTTCTTCAAAAAGTTTTTTCTCTTGCCCCAAATTCCTGTGCTTTTGTAATCAAAACTACAAATCAAATATCTTCCCCGGGTTCATGATGTTGTTCGGGTCAAGGGCTTTTTTGATGGATTTGATTACGTTCATGTATTCTTCCGAAACAACAGTACGCATGTATTTCTTTCGCTTGTGTCCGATGCCGTGTTCGCCGGAAATCCTTCCGCCCAGACTTGCCGTGAGTTTGTAGAGTTCCTCAAGTATTACGGGAAGAGAGTCCTTCCATTTCTTGTCGGACCAATCCGGGGGAGGGGAGATTCGCGAGTGGAGATTGCCGTCGCCGGCGTGTCCGTAGCACGGGATCATCACGCCGAATTTCTCGGAAAGTTTTTTGAATTCCGACACGACCTGCGGAATTGCTGCCGGAGGGACCACGATGTCTTCTCCGCTTTGGCGTTTTGAGAATACGCTGAAAGCTTCGGCAATGTTTCTTCTGACTTTCCAGATTCTTTCCGAAGTAGTCGGATTGTCCGCGACATAAACTTCGATAGCGCCTTCCCTGATGCAAAGTTCACCGACCAGTTCGTAGTCCCTTTCGACCTGTTCCTTGTCTCCTCCGTCAACTGTAATGAGGAGCATTGCGCCTGCCTGCTGATAAGGAATGTTCTCGTTGAGATATTCGCAGGCTGCCTGTACCGAGTCCTTGTCCATGTATTCAATGGAGGTTGGGGTGATTCCGGCACTTGTCATTATTTTTGGGACTGTATTGATAGCGTCCTCGGAACTCTTGAAGAGGCAGAGAAGGTCAACCTGGGCTTTCGGAAGAGGAATGAGTTTCAGGATGATTTTTGTGAAGATTCCGAGCGTACCCTCCGAACCGAGCATGAGCTGGACCATGTTGTAGCCGGTCACATCCTTAACGAGTTTTCCTCCGAACTCGACTATTTCGCCGGTAGGCATCACGGTTTCCAGTCCGAGGACATATCTTGAAGTCACCCCGTATTTCACGGCTTTACCGCCGCCGGCATTTTCCGCCACGTTGCCGCCGATGAAACATGTTTCCAGGCTCATCGGGTAACCCGCATAGAAAAGACCGAACTCCTTGACGTGCTCATTGATTTCATTGGCGATTACGCCGGGTTCCACGACAATCATCAGGTTTTCCCTGTCAACTTCAATGATGGTGTTCATCCTGTCTGCGGAGAGGAGGATTCCCCCGTAAAGAGGAACAGCCCCGCCTGAAAGTCCGGAACCTGCGCCTCGCGGAGTGATGGGGATGATTTCCCTGTTCGCAAGTTTTACGATCGCGGAGATTTCCTCCTTTGTCCTAGGTCTGACAACGACCTCGGGCATATGCGCATATTCGCGTCCGGGCACTTCGTCGTGCGAATACGGTTCGAGTTTTTCATTGTCCTTGAAGATTACATATTTCTCCCCGACGATCTTCTTAAGTTCGTCAACTGTCTTATCTGTAACCGTATTGTATTTTGTCATAGATGAACTCCTGAATTAAATGTAAAGGAAATTGTATTTTCGGATCGCTGGCAACCTGCCGGCATCTTCTGTTTGAGCGCTCCGCCATTATGCCACCAAGTCTCATGATCTCGGCCACGTAGTGCGTCAGGGCTGGCGGCGTTCCGTAAAACAAAATCACAGGCTAAAGCCTATGTTACTTAAAATCAAGAATTGCCGACGATACGTCCGCAATCCGAAAGATTCGCCCACCGCAGCGAACTCATCAAAATTCTTAACATCTGGAAAAATCAATCAAGACACGCTAAAGCCGTGAACTCCAACAAAACTTTCGAACTTTTCAAACTCCAGAACTCTAGAACTTCAGAACTTCAGAACTCTAGAACTTCAGAACTCTAGAACTTCAGAACTCTAGAACTTCTTCTTCCCGTCCTTGATTTCCCTGATCAATGCGGGCACCACTTCGAAAAGATCCCCGACTATGCCGAAGTCGGCCACCTTGAAAATCTGGGCTTCGGGATCGTTGTTTATTGCAATGATTGTTTCTGCGGTCTGCATGCCGGCCAGATGCTGGATTGATCCTGATACTCCGACACCGACATAAAGTTTGGGGCTGATTGTCTTGCCGCTGAGACCTACCTGATGCGGGTAACTCAGCCAGCCCCTGTCAACAACATCCCTTGTGGCTGCAAGTGTTCCGCCGAGAGCATTCGCCAGTTCCCTTATCAGTGCGATGTTTTCAGTCTTCTTGATACCGCGTCCGGCGACAACGACTATTTCGGCGTCATGGAGCGACTGTTCTTCCTCGTTCGGGATGAAGCCAGTTCTTTTTATCTTGCTGCTCAGAAGCTTTTGTTCAGGTTTGAGCCTTATGATTTCCCCTCTTCTCCCTTTCTGAATGACTTCTGCAGGCTTTGTGGAGCGGGGTCTTACCGTTGACATCTGCGGACGGAAATCCGGGGTTCTGATTGTCGCCATTATGTTTCCGCCGATTGCCGGGCGCGTCTGGAGGAGATTGTTCGTGCCGTCTTCAATGTCAAGGCCGGTGCAGTCTGCGGTCAGGCCGGTATATGCTGTCATTGCAACATATGGGAGAAGTGTTCTTCCTGTTGATGTCGCTCCGCCGAGAATGATTTCCGGTTTGAACTTGTCGAGCAGATTCAGCATGCATGCCGAATAAGGTTCGACGAGGAAATGTGCGAGTTCAGGCGCTTCCACTGCGATAAGCTTGTCAACACCCATGTCGACAAGCTCCTGGAGATCGGCTCCATTGATATCATGTCCGAAAACCATGGCGCAGAGTTTGCAGCCGCGTTTCTTTGAGAGTGCGATCCCGCGTGTCACCAACTCGTGCGAAATTCGCAGTATCCGCCCGTTCTCCTGTTCCGCCAGTATCCATACGTCTGAGCAATTCATATATTCACCTTAATATTTTACCACTAAACACACGAACGACACGAAAGTTAATATTGATGAGCCAATTGCAAAATTGGCGAATTCAAGGTAGGGATGGCTCTCCGAGCCGTCCGTTCTGAGGCGGCGCTTTCGGAGAAATCGCCCTACCTTCGCCAATTTTGTAATTACCTCTGATCATTACTCTTTTTCGTGTGTTTCGAGTGTTTCGTGGTTTATAAAATTTCTTTCTTCTTTAACAAATCCCCGAGTTTTCGTACGGCTTCCCTTATCTTTTCCTCGTCGCGAGCAAACATCTTCTCGCATTCCCTTGCAACCTTCGGCCTGAAAATCTTCACGACCTTGGTCGGGGAGCCTGCGAGCCCTACTTTCTTCGGATCCAGTGCAAGGTCGTTTATTCCCCAGACGGGTATCTGCGATTTTCGCGCCTTTTGTTTTCCGCGGAGTGTAGGAAGACGCGGGTCGCTGACTTCCTTGACTACGGTTAAAAGGCACGGCATCTGCGATTCAATCTTTTCGGAACCTTCCTCGACGAGTCTTTGCATGTCAATGACGCCATTCGTGATTTTGCCTACCTTGTTGACATAAGAGACGACTGGAAGTTTGAGATGGGATGCAATTTCCGGGCCGACCTGACCCGTGTCGCCGTCGGTTGCGCGTTCCCCGCAGATGACGAGATCGTATCCGCCTATTTTCCTTATGGCCTCAGCGAGAACGTAGCTTGTAGCCCAGGTGTCCGAGCCGGCAAACGCCCTGTCGCTGAGGAGGACGGCGGAATCAACGCCCATTGCGATCGCCTCTTTGAGCGCTTCAACGGCTTTTGGCGGTCCCATGGAAATGGCGACTGTTTCGCCTCCGCAGGTTTCCTTGAGCTGTACTGCTATTTCGATGGCGTAAAGGTCCAGGGGGTTGATGATTGATTCGACGCCTTCCCTTATCACCGTACCTGTTTTCTCGTCCATCTTCACTGATTTCGTTTCAGGCACCTGTTTTATCGGAACAATTATTCGCATGTCAAAACCTGTCTGTTTTTATTTTTTGATAAGATGGCTTATAACATAGTCAAATCAATGGACTTTTAAACTGTGGGATCGATAAGATCTGCATAATTAAACTGGGGAATTGCAAAAGTGGTCGGAATAATTGCGGAGATGCAAAGTTATGAAGTTCAATAGTTCTTTTTTCAATGGTCCAATTATGCAATCATCAACAACACCTCCATCCGGTTGGTAGGGTTATTATCCATATGATGGTAGGGTTATCCCCCATAGCAGAAACACTGCCCTTAATATATGATAACCCGCCAATTAAAAAAATCGGGGGGGCGATGAATCATAAGAACATGTCAGATAATTACTCGCGCTACAGCATTCAGGTGAGTCTTGTGAATACGGCCGCGCTACATATGCGGCCCGCCGCAGTACTGGTCAAAATAGCCAGTAATTTTGAGTCGGACGTAATCATCGAGTACAACGGTATGAAAGCGAGCTGCAAGAGCCTGCTGGAGATAATCATGCTGGGTATTCGCTATATGGCGAATTTTACTGTTTCCGCGGTAGGGAAAGATGCTCAGAACGCCATTAAGGCAGTCAAAGACTTTTTTGACAAGCTCCTTAACGACAAGACCTATGAAGATGCGGTACATGATGGCAAGGCGTAACAGGATTTCACCTTTCTTTCACGTTGTCTTTAATCTATACCGGTTCCTGGATTTCTTCATAATCTTGACATCTGGCACCCTTCCCTTTGAATCTCGGGTAAAGCCTGTCTTGAGAATCCCATGGATTTATTGCAGAAAGCACCCTCGCAATTTATATTAGGTAACTGATAACTTATCCGGGTGGCTAAACATGAGCAACATGGTCCAGTGCGAATTGTGTCCCAGGTATTGTCTGATAGGCCCGGGACAGAGCGGCGAGTGCCGAGTCCGCGTTAATATTGACGGCTCACTGAAGTCGGTTGTCTACGGGTTCCCGTGTTCTGTCCATGTTGATCCGGTGGAGAAGAAACCCTGCTTCCATTTCCTTCCCGGAACGAAATCCTTTTCATTGGCGACTGTCGGTTGTAACCTGCACTGCCTTAACTGCCAGAACTGGGAGATATCCCAGGCGAATCCCGAGGATGTCGAATCCTATCATCTGCCTCCGGATCAGGTTGTGGCTGCTGCGAAAAAATATGACTGCGCCTCCATTGCATATACTTATACGGATCCGGTGGTCTTCTATGAATATGTTCTGGACATTGCGAAAATCGCAAGACCCGAGGGTATAAGAAGTATTTTTGTGACCGCCGGCTATATAAATCCGGAACCATGGAAGAATATCCTGAAACACATTGATGTCGCAAGAATAGATCTGAAGGGGTTCAACGAGGAGTTCTACCGGAAAGTCTCTGGCGCTACGCTCCAGCCCGTGCTTGATGCGATTGTCATGGCAAAAAAATATGGTGTGCACGTTGAGATCATAAATCTCGTGATTCCGACTTTGAATGACAGGCCGGGGGAAATCAGGGATATGATGCGGTGGATAAAGACAAATGTCGGAGAGGATACGCCCGTCCATTTTTCCAGGTTCTCCCCGCAGTACAAGATGAGGAATCTGCCGTCGACACCTGCGGAAACCCTTGACAATGCCAGGAAAATAGCAATGTCTGAAGGCCTTCATTATGTCTATATCGGAAACTTGCTGAGCAGGGAGGCGCAGAACACCTACTGTCCTTCCTGCAAGAAGCTGCTGATAGGGAGGAGCGGTTATAGTCTGCTTCAGAACAACATTAAGGACGGGTGTTGTCCATGTGGAAAGGAGATTTACGGAGTATGGAAATGAAACGCAGGGATTTTCTGATAAAAATTTCCGGACTAGCCCTAGGGACGGCATTCATATCCGGATTTTTTTGGGCTAGCGTGAAGGCAAGGGATGTTTGCCGGAAATTTTTATATGCCGATAAAATAAAAAAATATCCCGGAAGAATTAAACCGGTTGGCGGGGAAATCGGAAGTGAAGGGGAATGGAACGGGTGAATTGGATTACGCCGTAACTTCAGCATGTCGTTGTTAATTTTTCCGGGACGGAAAAATTTTCTTATTCCGAAAGCGTTGAAATCATTAGATGTGCCTGTATATTTGAACAGACCGGATCAACAGACCGGTTATATAATGGAGGATGCTATGAAAATATATGGGGCCTTCGAGGCCAAGACTCATTTTTCCCAGTTGCTTGCGCTGGTGGAAAGATCCGGTGAGGAAATTCTCATACGGAAAAGGGGAAAGGATGTGGCTGTGCTTATTCCTTATGCGAAGAAAGATGATTCGGAGCGAGAACGGAAGGCGCAGGAGATACTGGACAACTTCAAGCTGATCCGTGAATCACAGGCGGAATACAGCTCTGCTGGAAAAATGTCTGCTAAGGAAATGGTGAATTTCGGGAGGAAGAGATGAACAGGAAAGTTGTAATTGATGCATCGGTCTCGGCTTCCTGGTTCCTGCAAGATGAATTTAATCAGAAGGCTGACGAACTTCTGAAAGAGGTAATTCATGGGAGAATTGACCTTTTCCAGCCGCTTCTTTGGAAATATGAGATTGTAAATGTGCTTAGGACAGCCATCCTCCAAAAGAGAATTGCCAGGGACAAGGCGATGCTTGCTGTTTCAACTATAAACAGTATCAGGGTGGAATATATTGTTCCTGGCAATGAAGACATGATAAACTTGATGAGGATTGCCGACGAGAATTCCCTGACCGCGTATGATGCCTCTTATCTCCATACTGCCGAGATGAAAACAGGAGAGCTCTTTACGTCCGACAAGGATCTGCTTAAACTGAAGAATAAATATCCGTTTATCAGGAAAATTGATGAATTTACGGTGAAGTATAATTGAGGAATTTCAAAGTTTTCAAAGATT
>CAMCYE010000103.1 GCA_945883805.1 Victivallis vadensis
TTTTCCTGGTCATATTCCAGATACCGCTCTTTCGACTTCTGCAGGACCGCCTATCGGTTGAGATACATGGATTCCTGGGATGGATGGGATAAATTCGCCACGCCGGATTCTAAGACACTCTACGAACTCAAAAACCTCAAAACTGCCAAGTCCTGGGCGGAACAGGTTTTCAGGGACACTCTCAGGGAAGTTTTTGTGAAATCGCGCAACGGTTTTGAGAAATTCGGCCTGTTGGAAATCAGGAGGACCGCCCTTAAAAAACTCAGGTCGGAATGGGCCGGAATGCTCTCAGGCGAATGGAAGGATGATCCCAAAAAACTCCATCTCATGGAGTTTTATTATCCGGATAATTCCGCCGGGCGGAATTATGATGTTCAGGATATTGCCGATTCCGTATTTGCCAGAATGGAAAAGTTTGCGGATTCTCCGTTTTTTGCGGAACTCGCGGAAATGTCATATCTGGATTATAGGGAATTCCGGAAACCGGATTGTTTTGATTTGGACGGAATTAAAATCTGGGCGGCTCCAGACTTCATTTATTCCCGCAAGGACGGAACTTTGAACATCCTGAATTTCTTCAGCGGTGCGCCTTCCGACATTGAGTCGTGGGATTTCAGATCGGCTGTCGGAGTCCTTTTCGCCGAGAGGAAATTCAACACCCCGGAAGATGAAATCAACTGTCATAATCTTTTTTTCGGGAATGCGGACGAGGATATCCTCTCCGTTCCTTTATACAGGAACCTCTGCGAAGTTCGCAGAATCATCGCCGAGAGCTCGGCCGAAATGGTTGATTTTGAAAGATCCGGTCCGGATAAAAATGATTTTACGGAATCCGGATCTGACGAAAAATGCGGAACTTGCGAATTCCGCAGAGTCTGCGGCAAAGGGGTGAATGGGTAACTGACAAAAACGCAGGGTCAGTTTCGTGTTTTTCCCTCCTGCCTAAGGAAGAAGTCTCGGATCCGCCCCGAATGCTGCCAAGTTAAGGCGTAAAGACAGTTTAAAAGGAACCTCTGCCGAATCCAAACATTCTGCATTTTTGTCCCTGTATTTGAAATAATCGTCAAGTGCTTTACCTTATGCACCTTTATGAAAACAAACCATTGTCTTGGCAATCATATTAAACTGGGAGTTTCCTTATGGACGTATCAGATCTGAAAAAAGGCATTAAGATTGAACTTGACGGCGCACCGTGGGCTGTCACCGATTTTGATTTCATGAAGCCTGGCAAAGGCCAGGCGATGTACCGTTGCAGACTCAAAAACATGATTACCGGCAGTACATTGGATCGCACTTTCCGCGCGGTTGACAAAATAGGGAAGCCCGACCTTGAGGAAAAAGAGATGTTCTATTCCTATTCGGAAGGCGATTTCTTTGTTTTCAGCGACTCGGAGACATACGAGGAGATGAGGATTGAGAAAAGCAAACTCGGCACACAGGCTTATTTTCTCGTTGAAAACGCCGAATGCAAGATTCTTTTTTTCAATGGAAGTCCGATTGAAGTCACACTTCCCGTCTTTATCCAGAAAATCATTGTGGACACGGAGCCGGGCGCGAGAGGCGATACTGCCACAAACGTAATGAAACCTGCCAAGATAGATAATGGTTACGAGCTCGCAGTTCCACTTTTCGTGAACAAGGGCGATGTCATAAAAATCGATACCCGTACCGGACTCTATGCGGAACGTGTCAGCAAAGCATGAAGGCATTTTGAAGATTTCTTCAAAAAGGCCGCTTATCGAACAGCGGTCGGCTGTTTTTTTTGCCGTCAGGGAATTTTTCAGGAGTTCGGGTTTCATCGAAGTCACTACTCCGGTGAGGATTTCCGCACCTGCGCCAGAGCTCCATATCAATGCCATACAGTCAGGGGACTCCTTCCTCAGAACCTCCCCGGAACTTGAGATGAAATGCATGCTTGCCGCCGGTTATGAAAAGATCTTTCAGATAGGCCCGTGTTTCAGAAAAAATGAAATCGGTCGCCTGCACAAAGAGGAGTTCACCATGCTCGAATGGTATGAGGCCGGGGCCGACTGCCGCAAACTTATTCCGTTCACCAGGGAAATGCTCGAATTTGTCTCGCTGTCGGTTTACGGGAGAAGCGAATGCCTGTTCAACAATAGCATGATAGATTTTAAGAAATATGAAGTTATGTCCCTGTCTTCCGCATTTGTGAAATTCGCAAAACAGGATCTGCTGGAAATTGTAGATGATGGTAAATTCGAGGAGATTCTTGTCGACATGGTTGAGCCTGCGCTTCCGAAGGACATGCCGGTTTTCCTGAGCGGCTATCCTGCGAAATTCGCAGCCCTGTCAAAGCTCAGCAGGGACAATCCTGAATTTGCCGAGCGCTGGGAGCTTTATCTTGGCGGAATTGAAATAGCCAACGCCTACAGCGAACTCGTTGACAAGGACGAACAGATAAGGCGTTTTGAGGAGGCTTCCCTGAAAAAAAAGGAGGCGGGGGAATCTGTTTATCCTGAGAACAGGGCCTTCATGGAAGCGTTGGAACATGGGATTCCCGAATGTGCGGGATGCGCCCTCGGCTTAGACCGGCTCGTCATGCTTCTCACCGGTGCGGAAAGCATATGAAATTCAAAGTTTGAATTTTATAAACAATAAAAATTTAAAAAATGGAAACTTGCATTACCTTAAGTAAGTCGTAGATGGGGATTGTATTTTTTATCCGCAGGCAATGTTTATCCGCCTTGGGCGGTGCCGAAGTCGGTCATGGCCTGTGTCACACTGAAAATCAATGAAAGCGGAAAAATGAAGAACTTATCTCTTGTATTGTTTTGCATTATGGTCGCTGGATACGTTTCCGGATGTGCTTCCAGCAGGGAATTGGCGTATCCCTATGACCAGGTCGCGGATGCCGCAAAGGAAAAATTCTATCTGAACACGTGGACTGAGTTCAGCACAACGAAAAGCATGAAGATTGAGAAGCCCGGCAAGAGTCTGAAAATTACATATTATGACTGGCTGTTTCCTGACACTAAGATATACTGTCACCTCGAAGTTTATGCGGAGAAGGGCGGTGGCACCACTGTCTATGCGTATGTCAAGGATTATGACGCCTGGTATTCGCCCATGATGCACAGTTGGACATCCGCAAGGAAAGTATTGGATGTGTTTGAGAAGCGCATGAGTTCAGGCGCATGGGATCCTCTTCCATGGGCAGAGGGACTCGAGGAAAAGAAACTTAAATGAGAAAACTACATATGCCAGCCTATCGTGTAAGGGGTTTTATTAATTCTATTTTTAAATTTGCGATGCCTCCGGTTCTGGCCATTTTAATTGCGATCTGTCTTTCAGCATGCGGAGATCGGGCAAAACTGACAAATGACCAGCTTCTTCAAAACGCCCTCACTGCCGCCAGCGGTCCGAAGGCCGACTGGCAGAAGGCGAGGGCGTTCGCCGCAAAAGCGGTCAAGCAGAACCAGAATGACGCACGCGCCCATGTGATGCTCGCCCTTTCCCTTGAACAGTGCGGCCAGGTCGGCGGTGCGATTGATGAGATACGGAAAGCGGTGGCCCTCGATCCGAAAGATTTCATGGCTCTTTTTACAAACGGCAGGATGCTATATGAGAATGACAGGATAGGCGACAGCATCGCGCCGCTGAAAGAGGCCTACAAGATACATCCCGAGAACGACAATGTCCTTGTGCTTCTCGCAGAGAGTTCGGCCAAGCTTGGACGCTTCAAGGAGGCGGCAGGTTATTATGCGACCCTTGCGAAGCATCCGATGTACAAGGACAGGGCGGAACCACTCAATGAAATCGGAGTCCTTTATGTCAGCCAGAAAGATTATCCCAGGGCCCTGGCATTTTTCAACGGAGCTTACAGGAAGGCGCCTAGCAATCATATCGTAGCACTTAACCTTGGAGTTCTGTATGATGTTCACCTGAAGGATCCCTCCAACGCGATCAAGTATTACAACAAATATCAGGAGCTTACCATGCGCAATCCGGAACTTGAACCTGTCCGGGACAAACTCAAGAGGCGTATTGAAGTCCTTCAATCTAGCAATAAGCTTTAAAATTTCATCGCAGTGAAATTTTGACAACACGGAAAATTTCAAACAAATGGAATCCGTTCGTAGCCTCTTTGCGAAGGCGGATCAATGTCGCAAGACATGTTGTTCGATGTTCAGATTATCTTTCCTTCATCATTGGATATTCCGTGTTGGATATTGGATATTCATATCCTTAATAACAATAGGCGCCAGACCACAGGTGATATGATGGAACGTTTTATCCCCGATGAAGTCGTTGACGAGATAAGATCCCGCTGTGACATCGTAGATGTC
Source organism: Victivallis vadensis (assembly GCA_945883805.1). Lineage (GTDB taxonomy): Bacteria > Verrucomicrobiota > Lentisphaeria > Victivallales > GWF2-50-93 > GWF2-50-93. The sequence continues at coordinate 4,308 of CAMCYE010000103.1, forward strand.
ATCCAGGGGTATATTCCGCTGAAAAGGACCGGAAACAAGTTCAAGGCGCTTTGCCCGTTCCACAATGAGAAAACCCCCTCGTTTACAATCAATCAGGAGCGGCAGATATACCACTGTTTCGGATGCGGGAAAGGCGGGGATGTCTTTCGTTTTGTCATGGACAAGGAAGGTGTGGATTTTCCGAACGCCGCACACATACTTGCAGCAAAAAGCGGAGTTGTCATCCCGGACAGACCCAGGGGTGCCGGCGGCGGTGTTTACGACGGAAAAATAAGCGAGTCGGGACAGCAGCGCGAAAAACTTTACAAAATCCATGAGGAACTTGCCTCATGGTATTCAAAATTGCTTGCCGGGAAAACAACCACTAAAGTCGCCGAATATGTCGCTAATCGCGGGATTCCAGCCGAGTCTCTTGTCAAATTCCGGCTTGGGGCCGCTCCCGACTCCTGGGACGAGGCACTCAGGCTTCTTGGCGGGAAAGGTTACACCCCGGAGGAAATACTTCTTGCAGGCGTAGTCGTGAAAAACGAGGAGAGCGGGAAAATATACGACCGTTTCAGGAACAGGCTTGTTTTCCCTATCTGGGACGAGCAGGGGCGGGTTGTGGGATTCAGTGCGAGGACTGTTGAAAAGGAAATGGTCGGAGCGAAGTATGTGAACAGTCCTGAAACTCCTATTTTCAAGAAAAGCCGCATCCTTTACGCCCTGCACATGGCCAGGGAGGCCATAAGGGATAAGAAGTATGCCATACTATGCGAGGGACAGCTTGATGTGATGGCGATGCATAATGCCGGCTTCTGCAATACGGTCGCACCCCAGGGTACGGCTTTTACGGATGAACAGGCAAGGATACTGCGCCGCTATACCGAAAAAGTTTTTCTGTGTTTTGATTCTGACGAAGCGGGTATAAAAGCAACTCTCAGGGTCATGGAAATACTTCTCCCCCTCGGCTTCGAGGTCAGGATCATTTCATTTCCGAACGGAAAGGATCCGGATGAATTTCTTAAGGCTAACGGGCAGGAGGCGCTTTCTGAATCCGTTGTGGGGGCCATATCGTTTTTCGACTATGTCTATAACAAGGCCGTGAAGGAGTTTGACGCCGGCTCGCCATGGGGCAAGGACAGTATTGTTTCCGAAGTCCTCTCATACGTTTCGAAGGTTGAAAGTCCGGTGGTCAGATCCTCGTTTGCCACGAAATTCGCACAGCTCATGAGGATTCCCGAAAATATTGTCTATAAGGAGCTCAACAGGAAAAATGATAATCAGTCTGGATATGTTCCGCCGCAGAACAGTGATGCCGCCAAGCCTGTTCAGCAAAGCGAGGAGACTGTTCTGACAAGGGCGGAGGAGACGTTGCTGGAACTGGCACTCGCTCACGGAGATGTCGCGAGGAGGCTTGCCGAGGAACTTCCCAATGAGATGATAAGCGGGACTCCGGCAGGATCCGCGCTTGAAACGGTGATTTCCATGACGCTCAACGGGGAATGGGAGAACTCGGCCAGAGTGCTTCTTGAAAGACTGTGCAACGAGCCGTGCCCGGCCATCAGCAGACTGCTTTCACAGCAGAACGACTATAGCCCGGAAATGAGGGAGAAGGCGCTGAACGACTGTATTGTAGTCATTAAAAAATATCATCTGGAGAATGAAAACATTTCCCTGATGAAGGATATCTCGGCATGTCAGGATGAAAATGAAAGAAATCTGCTCCGCGGCAAGTACATGGAAAATAAAAAGAAACTTGTCGCACTGAGCAAATCCAGAAAATAATGCAGTGGGCGGTGACTGGCCTTTTCTCAGGCACTGATCTCCGATTTATTTCCTCAAAACTGCTTGATATGAGGTGTTTAGACAGTATTTGGTATGTTATGCCTGAGGATTGTAGTGGACAGGAGTCAGGTGAATATTATGAAGGGATTTTTCAACATTAACAAGGAGGTTGAAATGAAAGAGAAAATCACAAAGTTGTTCAGGGTCACAGCGTTGGCGTCTGTAACAGGACTGACACTTATCGGCATGGGATGCGCTTCGGCGAATGTTGACGTGCTGTCGAAGCCAGTGACTAATTTGGTCCAACCTGATTTTATCCTTGTCAATGATCTGGCGGTGACCGCGGATGAGGTCACGATGGATAAGGGCTTTGCCGCACAGGCAATCAGGGAAACGGGTGATCAGACTCAGTCACAGATGGAAATTCAGGTGGGGCATGCCGTGGCAAAAGCCCTTACTGACGGTCTTGTTGAAAACCTCAGACTCGCTGGGATCAGGGCGGGCGCGGCGCGTGACGGACATAAGCCTACCGACAAGACCCTTGTCGTATATGGGAAATTCATCCGGATCAACCAAGGTGACCAGACCTTGCGTGTCTGGGTCGGCTTCGGTTTTGGAAACGGCGAAATGCAGGCTCTGATGGAATGCAGTCAAGGCGGACGTTTCATCAACAAGGCGATGATTACCACTTCGGGAAGTCTCAAGCCCGGGCTCGCTGTTCCAGTGGCGGGCGGAGCCGCAGCCGGAACAGTCTTGGTTTCCTCTGCGGTCGCAGGTTCGGCGGCCGGACTGAGCGAGACTTTCCTCTCCACCGTCCAAGCCGATGCAAACCGCGCTTCAAAGGAAGTTGCGAAAAAGATAGTCCAAGGATATATCAACCGCGGCTGGTTGACTCCAGAAGCACTTGACAAGCTCAACACATTTTTTTAAGTAATGGAAAATGACATGAGCGTGCCGGGCATGTCATTTTTTCTGGAAAGAATGAGCCCTGCTATTTTACGGCGGCTTTTATGAAATCCCTGAAGAGCGGGTGTGCCGAAAGTGGCGTGGATTTGAATTCCGGATGGAATTGGCATGCCACAAACCACGGGTGATCCGAAAGTTCAACTATTTCTGTAAGCTTGGAATTCGGATTGATCCCTGAAAAAACCATTCCCATTTTCTCGAAAGCTTTCCTGTATGCGGGGTTGAACTCGTAGCGGTGACGGTGGCGCTCGCTGATTTTCAATGAACCGTATGCGGTGGCGGCCTTTGTCTTTGCCTTTATAGCGCAGGGATATTGTCCCAGCCTCATTGTGCCGCCTTTTGCCGTGACCTTTTTCTGTTCTTCCATAAGGTCTATGACCGGATATTTTGTTTTCGGATTGAATTCGGAGCTGTTTGCATTCTTATAATTGAGGACGCTCCGTCCAAATTCAATTACGGCGCACTGCATTCCGAGGCATATCCCGAGAAACGGAATTTTGTTTTCCCTTGCGAACTTTGCAGTCTGTATTTTTCCTTCAATTCCCCTGTCTCCGAACCCGCCGGGTATGAGGATGCCATCGACTCCTGACAGATATTTTTCGGTCGAATATTTTTCAATGTCTTCCGATTCGATCATACGGATATTGACTTTGACATCGTTGGCTATGCCGCCATGGATAAGAGCTTCATAGATGCTTTTGTAAGAATCCCGCAGGCTGGTATATTTCCCGACAACGGCTATTTCCACATTGCCGGATTTCGGATTGACCGCAGTTTCCACCATTTTAATCCAGTCGTCCATTTTCAGGTCGTTCACATGAAGATGGAAAAGTTCCAGTATGTATTTGTCTATGTCCTGCTTGGCCAGTTCGATCGGAACTTCATAGATTGAATTCTTGACGTCCTGCTCTTCGATCACAAGCTCCCGGCGAACATTGCAGAAAAGGGAAAGTTTATCCTTGTGTTCTTCGGAAAGCGGGCGTTCGCAGCGGCAGACAAGTATGTCTGGAACAATACCTATTTCCTGGAGGATTCCGACGGACTGCTGGGACGGTTTGGTTTTCATCTCGCCCGCCGCCTTGATATAGGGAACGAGAGTCAGATGTATGAACAGGCCGTTCTCACGTCCGATTTTGTGGCGGTATTGGCGGATTGCCTCCAAGAACGGAAGCGACTCAATATCTCCCACAGTTCCGCCTATTTCTGTTATCGCTATGTCCACATCGTCGCCGTCAAGCTTTGAAATGGCCTTCTTTATCTCATCTGTTATATGGGGAATGACCTGGACGGTTTTTCCGAGATAGCCGCCTTCGCGTTCGCGTGAAATGACAGCGCTGTAAATGCTGCCGGTGGTGTAGTTGCTCTGCCTGGAGCATGTGATGCCGGCGAAACGTTCATAGTGCCCGAGGTCAAGATCGGTTTCGGCCCCGTCGTCCGTGACATAGACTTCGCCGTGCTGGTAAGGGGACATTGTGCCCGGATCGACATTCAGGTAAGGATCCAGTTTCTGCATCTTGATGCGGTACCCTCGCCTTTTCAGGAGAACCGCTATTGAAGCCGCCGTAATTCCTTTTCCGAGAGAGGAAACAACTCCGCCTGTCACAAAAATATGTTTTGTCATAATAATATAATTTTTTAAAGTGTTAAAAAAATTATTATAACATGGATTTGAAAATAAAAAAACAGTTTAAGGAATTTTATCTTGAATCCCATGATATTCTTCAGGTTATAAATTTCCCATCGTAGAACTTATTTCAGAAACAGGTTTTTTGACGCGAAATTAGGGTCGGTAGTGAGATTGACCCCGAGCCTTCTCAGCCCCCCTTCGTCGCCGGTGGTCGGGAGATGGGTCATGTGTACTTCGCATCCGTGGAGGTCTTTAAGCTTTTCCATTGCGAGCTGGGTCGTCGGATTTGCCGTTGCGCTTATGCACAGGGCGATAAGCGTCTCCTCAAGATCCAGGTTCGGGGTCTTGGAATTGAGGATGTTCTTCTTGAAACTGTTGATTGATTCGATGATCTGCGGCGAAAGCAGATGGATCTTGTCAGGTATTCCGGCAAGATGCTTTATCGCGTTTAGAGTCAGGCTTGAAGAGGCGTGGAACTGCGGTGAATTTTTGCCGGTTATGATTTCTCCGCTTTTAAGCTCGATGGCGGCACCACAGAAAATGCCGTTGTCGCCTTTGGTGCCAGCGCGGCATTCGTCCGCCGCCTTGCGCGCCGGTTCAACAACTTTCCTGTCAGCCTCCGTAATATTGAGTTCCCTCATTATTACTTGGGCGCGGTTGACAGTTTCAAGATCGGTGAGCCCCATTACGTATTCGCATCTGTATCTGAAAAAGCGGCGTATGGTCTCCTGTTTTGCGGCTTCACAGGCGATCTTGTCGTCGGTGATGGCGAATCCCGCCTTGTTGACGCCCATGTCTGTCGGGGACTTATAGACTTTTGAATCCGTAATCGCCTCGAGTATCCTGCTTATCACCGGAAAAATCTCGATGTCGCGGTTATAATTCACCGTCGCCTTCCCGTAGGCCTCAAGGTGGAAGGGATCAATCATGTTGACATCGCGCAGGTCCGCAGTCGCCGCTTCGTACGCTATGTTCACGGGATGTTTCAGCGGAAGATTCCAGATCGGGAAAGTCTCGAACTTCGCGTATCCCGCATTCCTCCCCATTTTGTGTTCGTGGAAAAGCTGGGAGAGGCAGGTGGAGAGTTTTCCGCTTCCGGGACCAGGACCGGTGACGACCACAAGCGGTTTCGTCGTCTCTATGTAATGATTTTTCCCGTATCCGTCGGCACTCACAATCATGTCTATGTCTGCGGGATATCCCTTGATGGAATAATGGGTGTAGACTTTGACATTTCGGCGTTCGAGCTTGTTTTTGAAAAGTACGGCGGACGGCTGATTGTCGAAACGGGTGATCACCACTGCGGTCACTTCGATCCCCCATTCGCGGAGATCATCTATTATTTTTAACGCGTCGCTGTCATAAGTTATTCCGAAATCGGCGCGGATTTTCCTCCGCTCGATGTCGCCCGCGAAAATACAGAGGATGATGTCCGCGGAATCTTTCAACTGACGAAGCAGCCGCATTTTTACATTCGGGTCGTAACCTGGAAGAACTCTTGATGCGTGATAATCGAAAAGAAGTTTTCCGCCGAATTCGAGGTAGAGCTTGTTGTTGAACATCTGGACGCGCTCCAGAATTTCGGCTGTCTGCTCCTTGATGTA
>CAMCYE010000104.1 GCA_945883805.1 Victivallis vadensis
TTACTTCCCCATCTTCCCGACAATGTCGCTTATGCTTTTGCAGTTATGGCTGTCGAGGTATTGGTTTATTCCTTCGAGGACTTTCATCGGCGCCATGGGATCTGCGAATATCGCAGTGCCTACGGCAACGGCTTTCGCTCCGGCAAGGAAGAATTCAATCGCATCTTCTGCGGTTACGATTCCGCCCATGCCTATCACCGGGATCTTGACGGCTTTTGAAACATCGTAGACCATTCTGACTGCAACCGGTTTTATGGCGGGACCGCTGAGTCCTCCTTTGATGTTCGCTATTTTAGGTTTGCGGGTCTCTATGTCGATCGCCATGCCGATAAGTGTGTTTATTACGGAGATGATGTCGCTGCCGGAGTCCTCCGCCGCTTTTGCGAATTCCGCAATGTTCGTCACATTCGGGCTTAATTTGGTGATCAATGGCAGGCTTGTCTCTTTCCTGATTTCTGAAATCACCCTTGCCAGGAGGTTGAGGTCGGTTCCAAAAGCTATTCCGCCCGCCTTGATATTCGGGCACGAAATGTTTATTTCAAGCGCGGCGATTCCGTCTTTTTCCGCTTCAAGTTTCGATGCGACATCGCAGTATTCCTCGACGCTTCTCCCCCAGATGTTGACAATTACGGTTGCGCCGCATTTTTTCAGGAACGGCATGTATTCCTGTCCATGCAGGAATTTTTCAACGCCGGGATTCTGCAGTCCTATCGAGTTCAGCATTCCGCTGGAAGTTTCCGCGACACGCGGGGTCGGGTTTCCCTCCCACACGAAGGAGGAGATTCCTTTGACAACTACGGCCCCGAGTTTCGAGATGTCGAAATACTCGCTGTATTCACTGCCGTAGCCGAAAGTGCCGGATGCTGTGAGCACCGGATTTTTGAGTTTCAGTTTTCCCAGATCTGTCTTGAGGTCGGCCATTTTTCCACCTTATGAAATATCTCTGTGTTTTCGTGTCTCGGTGTTTGAAATATAATTTCCTGAACGATTAAAGTAGGCGGATTAAATTTGTTTTCAAAGCGGAATTCCGCCTTTGCCCATTTTCTGGATGCGAATTCCGCAATGATATAGACTATACTTATAAAATTATGACCAGAGGGAAGAATTTTATAAGTGTTGCAGTTTCTCCGCTTTTACGGAAGCGGTTTCAGTATTTGGGCCATGGCGTTTTCGGAACAGAGCGATTTTGTCATTTTTCTGACATGCCTGATGGCGAAGAAGGGTGATCTTGAAAAAGTGTGATCTATAAATGACAGTGCTTTTGAAACGTCTTTCCCGTTGATTTTTTTCCGTTTGTCGGATTTTGCGAGAAGCGCGGAAAAGTGAGCCAGCACCGGATATGTGATCAACAGATGCTGCATTCCCTCCTCGAAAGACAGGTTGAGGCACGGGTACCCGCAGAAATGGAGCGAATCAAGTTTTGACCCGAGATAGTTCCAGTAAATGTCGAATGCGTTTTCATCCCATTCCATCCCTTCGGCCGATTCCATGGGGTCGATGCATGAAGTGTCGGGGAGATGTCTGCTTATCTGACCCAGGGAACCTGCCCCAAGTGAGAATTTCAAGATGGATTTCACTCTCGACAATCTTGCGACCGGCAGGAATTTGAATGCACTTTCCTCGTCCGACCTTATGAACCCGCTCAGAATGTATCTGAAGACCATTCTCTGGTGGAAATTAGGTTTGCCCGCTTCGGATATGATGGATTCGAGGGCGGGAATGCTCCTCTTCACAAGTTCGATGGCGTCGCGGCTGAAGCAATCACCGGCTTCGGTAATGTCGCTGGAGTTTTCAGGTTCCGAATGAAAGTCGAGCAGTTTTGCGGCCGCGAAAATCCTCATGGACGGCCTGAACCTGGTGTCAAGGATGAAATTCTTGTATGCCGCCGCGATAATCCGCATGTTTTTCAGGCTGGGCTTAAGTTTCCGGTTGTATTCGGCCGTTGCGAATTTTCTCTTGCGGCTCAGTTCCTTGGCGATGGAGCTGATGTCCTTCGCCAGCGCGCTTATTTTCCTCCCGTTCTGCGATGCAACAGCCGGGCAGTCGTATCTGAATGAGGCGCTGGTGACATCGTCCTGCCAGTTGAATATGTCCAGCGGGTATGTCCTGCAGGCGAGCGGTTTCGCATTTTCACCGTGGTGTTTATGTATCAGGCAGAGATTGTTGCTGTCCAGGAAAACACACTGACCGCCCTTTTTTCCGATGAGATAAATGCCCTGGGCATTCCTGCTTCCCGTGAAATATTTGTTTTTCCCTGGAGCATGTCCCGGAATATTGAGTTTTTCTATTTTATCTTTTTCATCCTGGGTTACCGGTATTTCCCAGGCTCCGCAGCACTTGCCGCAACTTATGCAGGTGAAATATTGATTTGGAAAGAATTTAAGTGTCATGCTTTCGGGGAGGCGGCTGTTCTTATCACCATGGTTCCGCTTAGGATTTCATGAAGGGAGCGTTTGTACGGGTTGAAAAATACGACCAGCGGGGAAAGCACCCCGATAAGCAGCATGAGCACGGTGAAAAAATATGCCCTGCCGAAAAGTACTTCTTCAAGGTCTGTTTTTGCGAGCATTATCCCCCAGAACCACATTCCAAACGTCTGTGCGAATATTCCGAGGCTGAGTCCATAGTAGAGAAGGACGAATGCAAGCAATATGCAAAATGACCTGCTGAATGCGGAATTAACCTCCGCCACGGATTCCGGGGTCGGAGGCGCTATCTCTGGCGGTGTCTGAACGGTCGCCTGCGTCGCGCCTGAAGAATCGGGAGATACTGTTCCATCGGACGGTTTTACCGATGCGACGACCGGAGTGACAGTGTTTGAGTCCGGTGAAATCTCCGAGGTTTCCGATTCTTTCGGCACAGGTTTTTCCGGATGTGTGAAAGAGGCCGAGAAGTGCAGCATCAGGAATATTGAAAATCCCCCGATTACGATGAGGTCGAATGCGAAGGCGGCAATGCGCACGGACACCGACGCGGGCTCGTGGATGTATTTATTCCTGAAAGATGTCTCCCACGGGGTCAGTTCCTTCTTCGTTGTCTTTCCGCCTCCGAAAATGATGTCAAGGTGATCTGAAAATTTCCTGAAAAAGTTTTTCTCCTTCTGCTCCCTGGAACCTTGGACGGCAAAGGAGGATAGCAGGAAATCAAGTTCAGAAGCCTTGTTCCACTTCTTTATGAGGGCGTTACGGATCTGTGTGTGCGGAAGAATCCTCCCGCTACTGGTCCATTTGCGCAGAGTTTCCTCGTCCACCGGCCCGTATTCCTTACCGTCTTCGCCCTGAACAAGATATTTCATCAAGAACCGCCCTGTAAATTATAATTATTCCTGATAACGTATATTATTTCATTATACATTTCAATATTTTCTGATAAATTACCCGGCTTATCCGCCATCTGTAACATAAGGGGTCATATTGGAATTAGACGGACAAAGCAGTTTTTCAGGTTTCGACAGGCCGATTGCGGCCAGCAGTGTCCATGAAGTGGACGGGGCGGTCAGGAACCTTGAATTTTTAAGGGCGCTGGATACGGTTGTAACCGGAATCATCCTGCTTGCCTGTCTTTTGAACTTCAAATACATTACAGACATACTTCCCATCCCGTTAGTGCAGTATATCTATCTTGTCCCTGTTCTCATCATATTCAAGGGGGTGCTGGGTTTCCCCGGAACCGGATTCAAGCTTTTTCAGTACGGCAAGGCGCGGGAGCGTCTCGTCTGGTCTGCCGCCGCACTGCTTTTCTTTTCGCCTTTCCTGCACTGGTGGATGCGGAATGCAGACAGCCTGTACCTCCTGTATAATTTCCTGTTTTCCTGCATGCTCGCGTCAGTTTTCCTTGTGTATCTTTCAAACCTGGCGTTTGCAATGTCAAAAGAGGATAATCTGATCTGGACATGCCGTCTTTCCAGAATGACGCGCTTTTCAATCCTCTATCTCATGATTGCGCCAGTGCTCGCCCTTTTTACGACTGTCACTTTTGGAAAATGTTCAGGACAGGATATATTCCACTTTTTTATCGGGCTTGAGAACTGGAAACTCCTTGTCTTCCTTTTCCCGGTGATTCTGTCGTTGATCGTCCTCATACAATTAAGATTTGAAAAATACAGGAAACTGAAATGAATTGCGGAAAAAGGGAGACTGAGCTTATTGTCGCACTGGATTTTGTAAAACTTCAGGACGCTTTGGATTTTGTGGAAACTGCCGGGGATTCGGTGACATGGTATAAAATCGGAAGCCAGCTGTTCTGCAGCGCAGGCCCGGCCGCCGTTGCGGCACTCAAGGCGAGGGGGAAGAAGGTTTTCCTGGATCTGAAGTTTTATGACATTCCCAACACGGTCGCGAGCGCAGTGGCTGAGGCCGTGAAAATGGGTGCGGACATGGTGAACGTACACGCTTCCGGCGGACGGGAGATGATGATGGCCGCCGTCAAGGCGGCAGCAGATAATTCACCTGCCGGCAAACGCCCGCTCCTTATCGCCGTCACTGTCCTTACAAGTATGGATGCCGCCACCCTGACCGAGGTGACGAACCGCAAAGATGCCTATACTCCCTCAGTTCATGTCCCGTATCTTGCGAAACTCGCAAAAGAAAGCGGAATGGACGGTGTCGTCGCCTCAGCACATGAGATTGATTTGATACGCAGTGCGTGCGGCGGGGATTTCGTGCTTGTCATTCCGGGCATCCGTCCCGCCGACAGCAGCGTTGACGACCAGAAAAGAATAATGACTCCTAGAGAAGCTGCGGCGAAAGGGGCGGATTTCATTGTCGTCGGCCGTCCTGTCCTAAAGGCCAGGAATCCTGCCGAAGCCGCCCGCGCCATCAAGGCGGAGATGGTTAGCTGATAGCTGGTAGCTGGTAGCTGGTAGCTGGTAGCTGTGACCCCACTTCGCTCTGCGAGCTACGAGGGGCAGGGCTGTGAGCTGAAACTTTCAGGCATTATTTTTGAATTGCCACTTGATTAATAGATGATGATTGTTTAAAATATAGGCCTGCAAAATTGCCCCGTGGTGTAATGGTAGCACAATTGATTCTGGATCAGTTTGTCTTGGTTCGAATCCAGGCGGGGCAGCCAGCTTATTTAAGTTGTTTATAATCAAGCATTTAGAAATTATGAAAAAGAAAAGTGTCCAAAAGTTGCACCAAAGTTTTGAGGCTAACGGTCAAAAATTGGAGGGCAGTCAAATGGACACGAAAATGCTTCTTAAGAAGGGGAATTGCTGGTATCTGAACTTCACATTTCCGAAGAAATATCATGGGCTTGCAGGGAAGAAAATCAGAATATCTCTAAGAACTGCCGATTATAAACAGGCCAAAAATCTACGGGACCGATTTATTATTCCATTACTGGCGGCAAAGTCAGCAGGGTAGAAAAGAGAGCGCCTACAGAGGATGAAGCGACCAGATTATGTAATATGCCAAAGCCAAGGAATGAAGATCCGATATGCTGGAAGTATATGCCGATTATCGCTAAGTACTCGGGAATGCGTCTGGCTGAAATATCGCAGATTTGCAGAAAGGATATACGCAAAGAGCATGGTATTTTATGTTTCGATATTTGCCATGACACGAAAACACAGTCAAGCAAGCGTATGGTGCCAATTTCCGATAAATTAAAGCCTTACGTTGAGTCATTACTTAGGGAAACAAGATCAGAAAAGCTTTTCGAGAATTGCGGAGATCTTGTCAGAGATAATATTACAATGAAACACGCCAACGACGCGAGAATGCTTGCCGCCGTAGAAACACTGGCGAAGGTGACATCTGTACCCGGGGCCGGCGGTCATAGCGTTCAAGTGAGCGAGGAACATGTTATCAGAGCCGATGTGCTGGCCACTAAGCACGGTCTCAATTCCCGGCAGGCCAAGACGTATCTCCTGGAGCATGAGAAGTTTCAAGTTGAAGAGTTTGAAAAACTGTGTCCCGGTGTAAACCGCCGCACCTTGTAGCGAGACATCCAATATTGGTTGAAAAACATCTTTTATCCCCGCAAGATGACGCACGAACAAGACATTACGCCTTGAAAATAAAAAAGAAGTAAAAGTATTGCGACATTGAGTTTTCCATGATTCCGCATCTGGTTAAAAGAATTCCCGTGTGCATGCCTAACATCTAACATCTGAAAACCGGTGTCCGGAGCGACGGGATCTGCTTTGCCCGGATTTATGGGAGACGTCTTTCCGGTAAGTCAATGTGCGGATTAGCCGGCACATTGCTTCAAGTCTTAAACCGGGTTGCCCGGAAGTTCCAATCATCCCCGATGCCACTTTCTGACGGAAGTGGAGCATGTATTTTTAATGGGGGAGTTCTGATACTGAGGTGCTGCCGGTGAAAGAGTTGGCTGCATCCTCTGCCTGCCTTGCCGTAGCTTTAGCGAAGGAAGGTGGTTGTTTTTTAGGAGATGTCGTATATAACTTCATGGAGGGCGTGCTTATTTACCGGTTACGCATTACATCAATTTTCTAGGAAAATAATTTATGCGATGTTGACAATGACTTTCAAATGATGTAAAATGTCAATAAGCAACCGATTGCCTAGACTGGTGGGCGGATTAGAAGTTTTAATCAGTTTGCGGATAAAATCAAAAGGAGAACTGCTATGTTTATACCGACCGGTTTCTGGAAAGACGGACTTGGCGACATCGATGTTATCGCACATAATGACATATTGCACGTATTTTACCTATCCCTTCCAAGCCATGATCGCGTAGGACATCTCTGCTCCAAAGACGGCTTACGCTGGGGGGAAATGCCACCCGCCATTTATACTGGGAACCCTGGTGAATTCGATGATGACCAGATATGGACGATGGGAGTCTTTGCCCACAAAGGCAAATTCTTCATGCTCTATACCGGCATATCAATGAAGGAGCAGGGAAAAGTCCAGAGGATTGGGCTTGCTACTTCGGACGATCTGATTAACTGGGTCAAATATAAGAAGAATCCTGTAATCTGCGCTGATCCGAAATGGTATGAAGCCGCTTTGGATGAGACGCACCGCGTTGACTGGCGCGATCCGTGGGTGTTTGAGGATGAAGGGCTTTTACACGGAGTCATTTCCGCCAGGAGCAACAAGGGGCCTGCCAATCGGCGCGGATGCGCCGGGTATTTCGTATCTAAGAACGGCTTTGACTGGATAGTCAAGCCTCCGCTTTGCGTGCCGGGTTCATGCTATGATTTTGAAACTCCCGCCGTCTGCAAAATAAAAGGACGGTATTATCTGACCGGTATTTCAGGGAAGAACACCTTATGTTTCACGCCCAACGTCTTCCGAGTCGCTGAGCAGATAGAAGGCCCTTACAAAAGGATAGGGCATGACGATCTGCTTTCCGGCGAGAATCTGGTTTACAAACCGTGTACATGGAAAGGGCAACAGCTCTATTTCCATAATCTGAGGGGTACGGCAGACTGGGAAGGCGGGAAGAATTGCGTGATAACAAGTTTGCCTCCTCCTAAAGTGGCCGATGTTGATTCGGAGGGAGCCTTGATCCTGCGACCTTTCAGAAAATGGGATTCCGTGGCCAAGGCGAAGGAAAAGGTTTTAGATGCGGTCGCCTTAAAAAGTAATGTGTCATTTCAAACAGGAAAATGGAATAAGGAAGGCGGGGTTTTCCGTGGAGAGATGCGATCGGGATTTGGGGCATTCCTGCTTAAAGGCAACGAGGGAAGCCTGATACTTACAGCTAAAATAAGCAGTCATGACGCAAAGGAATTCGGATTCATCATACGAAGCGCAGACGATGCGGACGAAGCAACCTATGTCAGCCTGACTCCTGCATTACGCCGGGTGCAGCTATATACACTCGCACCATATTACAAGACTCCGAGTGCGGGAGTGACATATCGCTGGAGAGGTCGGATTGTCGTACAGGAGGCCGTATCTCCGTTCGAGTGGACGAGCTCTCCGGAATTAAGGGTGCTGGCTTACGGTCCATATCTTGAAGTTAGCGTGAATGACAGGGTTCTCATATCGGCAATCACGATGAAAAGGGACTTCGGGAAGTACGGATTCTTCATCGAGGACGGTAGCGTAAATATAAGCAGTATTGCGGTTCGCCCCTTACGTTACTCCGCATGACAGGATGGAACATCGAGAATTAATTGAGATATGAAAACATTAAATAATTCATTTCATGTGGCTTCTGTTTTTAATGACAATATGGTTTTACAGCAGGGTGTTCCAGTTCCAGTATGGGGATGGGCAGAGCCCGGAGAGAAAATCATAGTCTCGTTTTCCGGGCAAACTAAAGAGGCAGTTGCGGGCAATGAAGGCAACCCGTCTTCGTCGAAGGATTCCGCCGTGGCGCGATGGATGGTCACACTCGATCCATTGAAAGCATCATCCACCCCGCAGCCCATGACGGTTTCCTCCTCCAAAATCACCCAATCATCCAATCACAAAATCACCAATATCCTGGTTGGCGATGTCTGGCTTTGCGGCGGGCAGTCCAACATGAAGATGCGGCTGTGCGATACCGATATGGACAAGCGTGAGCTTGCGAATCTCGCAGACGGCAGCATGCGCATCTCGCAAATTCCCGAAAGAGTGGCGGGACGGCCGATGGAGGACATTTCCACGGCTTGGATGAGTGTTTCGCCTGACACTGCCCCCGGACTGCCGGCAGTTCCATATTATTTCGCGCATGAGCTGCGCAGGAAGTTGAATGTGCCTGTTGGCCTGATTGTTGCGGCCTACGGATACACTCCGATAGAATCCTGGATTCCTGAGGAAGCTCTCATGTCGAGTCCTGAAACTCGGGAATCGCTTGGAACCTGGAAGTCACTTTTGGAAAAATCACCCGGCCTCATTAATCACTTATGGGATGATCATGCCGCCATTCTAAAACAGCGGAAGGACTCCGGATATAATGAAAAATTTGCCGCCTGGTATCAGAGAGCCAAGGAATTGAAAGCACAGGGGCTGCCGCTTCCCCCACAGCCTGAGCGGCCTACAGGGCCAGGCGATCCGTGGTCACCGACAGTCCTTTACAACGGCATGATCGCGCCATTGCTCCATTATGCGTTACGGGGCGTTATCTGGTACCAGGGCGAGACCGACGCCATTTTCGGCAAATCCTTTCTTTACCGCCAGACCTTTCCTAAGTTGATAGATTCCTGGAGGAAAGCATGGGGCATTCCGGAACTGCCTTTCTATTTCGTCCAATTGGCTAACCACGATGATGTACAGAGCGAGAATGCAGATGAGAAATGGGCCGAACTCCGCGAGGCGCAGGCAAGGGCTTTAAAAATTCCACACACCGGCATGGCGGTGACAATTGATGTGGGAGATAAAATGGACATTCATCCGAAAAAAAAGGCTCAGGTAGGAGAGCGTCTCGCCCGTCTGGCTCTTGCGGACACATTTGGGAGGAAAATCATTGCCTCTGCGCCTCTGTTCAAATCCATGGCAATCGAGGGAGGGCGTTGCCGGATTCGGTTTTCCCCTGAAGGTTCGCCCATATTCCTTCGGCCTTCAAACGGACGGAACGGCCTGGAAATCGCGGCTTCCGATCGGAACTATCTTCCGGCCGAAGCGGTAGTTGATGACAATTCACTGATTGTATGGAAAGACGGATTAAAATCTCCGGTGGCGGTCCGATACGCCTGGGCTGCTGATCCTGTTTGTTCACTATTTGATGCGGAAGATTTGCCGATCTCACCGTTCCGGACAGACGACTGGCCTCTCTTCACCGAAAAAAAACAATCGTAATAAGGAAAAATGAATCATGATGACTTGGATTGACTGGCTGATGGTGGCTCTGCCGATACTGTTCATAGGAGGCGTGGCACTTTTCATACAGCAGTATGTGAAGGGAGTGGCCGATTTCATGGCCGGGGGGCGTTGCGCCGGACGTTATCTTCTGGCGAACGCCAGAGGCGAAATGGGCATGGCGATTGTTGGGAGCGTTGCGGCCTTCGAGGTGTTTTACCAGGCCGGTTTCTCCATGGGATTCTGGGAGTTCATCCGGATGCCCGTTGGGATGTTTATCGCCCTTCTGGGCTTTGTGATCTACCGGTATCGTGAGACCCGCGTCCTCACGCTGGCCCAGTTTTTTGAAATCCGCTACAGCAAGTCGTTTCGTATTTTCGCCGGTCTTCTGGCCTTCCTGTCGGGAGTCTTGAATTACGGCATATTCCCGGCTGTGGCATCGCGCTTCTTCGTGT
>CAMCYE010000105.1 GCA_945883805.1 Victivallis vadensis
CAACCCAAAGGGAGACAGATTCTTATGGATTCCGCCATCGTCGCAAATCCAGTCACAGCCCGCAACGGGGCTGCTCCTGGCGTTTGCTCCTTGCCGGCTCTCCATAATCTCCTGTCTCGCGCCATATGCCAATTTTTAGAGGTTCCCTACATTGAAGGTAATACGGAGACCGCGAAGAATCAAGGCAAATGCAATGAATTATCGCCCTTGAACAAATGAGGCGGTCTGGGAATTACCCCGGATGTATGCTAGAAGAAGTGGTGCGCCTGGTAGGAGTTGAACCTACGACCTTGTGATTAAGAGTCACCTGCTCTACCAACTGAGCTACAAGCGCATATATGGAAGCCAGTTTTAACCGTCGAACCAAATTCCAAAGGAAGCTTCGGGAAAGGCGGGAATTAAAACCGGCATAATATTTGCTCACATGTGCGTCTTGTCAAACGGCATAATTGCGAAAGTGGGCAGAATTAAGTTTCAGGTTTTGATTTTTATGTGCAGATATCCGCGTGTTTGAGGTGTTTTCCGGTTTAATTCCAGAATTATTGCACTATTATATTTTCCCGTTGAAAAAGATAGTATCAATATCATCACCCAATGGCCAATATCCCTATGAAACAAATATTTGTATATTCAGTCAGTCTCGGATGCCCGAAGAACTTTGTCGACATGGAAATCCTGGCGGGGCATCTCCTGTCTGGAAACATCGGACTCACCGAGTCACCGGACGATGCGAATGTCTATATGATCAACACATGCGCATTCATCCCCCCTGCCCGCACCGAGGCGGAATCATTCATCAAAAAGGCCCTCGTCTGGAAAAAGAAGCGTCCGGATTCCAGAAAAATAGCAATATGCGGCTGTCTTGTGCAATGGGACAAGAAAAATGAATATGCCGAAAAATATCCCGAGGTGGACCTGTGGCTCGGAATCGACAAAATCGAGAGTATCGCAAAACATATCGCACAGCTTTTCGGGAAGGAAACCGTCAAACCCGTCAGGACGCTCACATCCGCGCCCGAATACCTGTACGATGAGAATACGGCGCGACTCCAGCTGACGCCGAAGCATTACGCGTACATCAAAATCGCGGAAGGCTGCAATAACAGATGCACCTACTGTTCCATTCCAGGAATCCGCGGCGGCCTGAGAAGCCGAAATTCTGAATCAGTTCTCAAAGAAGCTCAAAATCTTATCGCAGGCGGTTGCAGGGAATTAATTTTAATAGGGCAGGATACGACGGCGTTCGGGAAGGATCTCAACGATAAGAACGAGAATCTTCCGGTCCTGCTGAAGAAACTTGACGGCATTAAAGGGAAATTCTGGATCAGGGTACTGTATACACATCCGGCGCATTTCACCGATGAACTAATATCGGTTTTTAAAAATGCCGGTCACATCATTCCGTATATCGACATGCCGCTCCAGCACATTTCCGACAGGATACTCGCAAGCATGGGACGAAAAATCAGGGCTGAACAGATAAAAACCCTCCTATCGAAACTCCGCGCCGAAATTCCTGGCATCGCGGTCAGGACGACCTTCCTTGTCGGCTATCCGGGCGAGACCGAAAAGGATTTCTCCGAGTTGAGCGATTTTGTAAGATCTCAGAAATTCGACAGGCTCGGAGCCTTCACATACTATCCCGAACCTGGAACTCCGGCAGCGGCTTTCGGAAACCAGGTGCCAGTGGAAATCGCAGAACAGAGAAAAGACATCGTCATGCGGCTCCAGGCGGAGGTCTCGCTTGAACACAATATCGCACTCGCAGGAAAACCGCTGGATGTGCTGGTTGACAGAATCGGAAAAGGCGAAGCATCAGGCAGGACCTACATGGACTCCCCGGACATCGACAACCTCGTCAAATTCAAAACCGGAAAAGTCAAGATTTCCGTAGGGGATATTGTAAAAGTGATGATCAAAACCGCCGGTGCTTACGATATCGAAGGGGTACTGATAAGAAATTAACAATGAAAAACTGTGGATTATGCATTAAATAGGAATTATATTAACCCCGCATTAAAAGAAAACAGTTTTCACAACAGGTGTCATCATGAAAAACAAATCTCTGATCACTGGCACGTTTCCACTGGCCCTGCTTTTCCTGGGGCTGGCCTGTTCAGTTTTTTCGGCGGACTACATGAATCGGCGGTTCAAGGAGATTGAGACCCCGAAACCCTTCTACCTTAAAAGAACCACCGCTCAATGGGAGAGACAGGGGCGCATAGTCGGCGAGGTCAAGAATATGCCCGAAATGTTCACAATAGACATCTGTGCGGCAAATTCAAAACCGCAAAAGATCCTGAAAACTGAGACCTTTGATGCACATCTCTCGGTATATGAAACCGGCTGGCTGGGTGCCGGCACGTACGACATCACCTATAAATCCAAAGGTTACATCGACCATACGACATACGGGGTGACCATAAAGCCCTACTCCGACTGTGTCGTGAACGTTATTTTCGGCCTGACGGAATACCTGCGGTGAACTGCCCGCTTTCCATGGTCGGAAAACACTTCGATTCACGGTGACGGAATATGCTTGATTTTATTGCTTTTCCATTGAAACTCGTTTTTTTCAATGTAACGTAAATCAATTTTTTTTAGAGCATTTTCAGAAGACTGATACCATTCTTTTCAATATAATCATAAGGAACCCAACCATGTCTGAAGAACTGCAAAGCCTATTGGAAAAAATCAACGAGGAAGGCGTCAAAAAAGCCGAAGAGACCAGGAACAGGATAATCGGTGATGCCGGAATAGAAGCTGAAAAGATAGTCGGGGACGCCAAGGAGAAAGCCAATGATATCGCAAAAAAGGCGAATGCGGACGCCGACACCGTCAGATCCCGTGGAGATGCGGCAGTGCGTCAGGCTGTCAGGGACATTGTCATCACCCTCCGGGGCGAGCTCCAGAACAGATTCAAAAACGTGGTCAAAGAGTCCACTGCCGAAGCCATGACTCCGGACCTGATGGGTAAAATCATCCTTGAAATGGTGAAAAACTACAATGTGAAAAATCCCTCAGGGGAAGCCGACTTGAAACTGATCCTCGCGCAGAAGGACAGGGACGCCATGGAGAATCTTCTAAAGACCAGCCTTGTAAACAGCCTGAAGAAAACCCCCGAGATATCGCTCGGACAGAATTTTACAGCAGGCATCAAGATTTCCTTCAAGGGCGACGACGTCTTCTTTGATTTCAGCGACGAGGCGATATCCGAAATGATATGCGCGTATGTAGGTCCGAGGCTTGCGGCGGTAATAAATCCAGAAAAGAAAAAATGACTCTAGCGTATTACTACATATTAAGTTCACTGCCGATGCTCAGAAAAGAGGGGCCTCCTCCAATCACTTCGGATTATTTCCTGCATTCCTGTTCGGAGATGGTTTCCGCAAAGACGGTGGAAAAACTGATGGGATTAAAGCTGATCCCTAAAAAGGAAACTGGCATGGGCCATTCATCATCTGCGGTCAAATGGTATCAGTGGGAGACGGACATGAGGATCAGGCTCGCTAAATTCCGGGCCGTGAGCCTCGGGCGTGAACAGAAAAGCAGTCAAGTCACGGGCGCTTCCGACATTGACAGGAGCATCGAGGAAATACTTTCCGTCCCGAATCCGGCCGAAAGGGAAAAGATGCTCGACAACCTCAGATGGAAGGCTCTCGAAGACCTTGAATTCGGCCACAATTTCGATTTCGACAGTCTTTGCATCTACAAGATAAAGCTCATGCTTCTTGAAAAATGGGTCGGGAAAGATCAGGGGAAAGGCCTTGAAAACCTCAATGCGATTTTAAATAAAATAGAAAAGCCAGAGATTACTGTTTCCAGATAAATTTCTTATTTAGGAGAATGCTTCAATATGCCGGAAAAAAATATTGGTTCAGTCGTAGGCGTAAACGGAAATATGCTGACCGTAAGATATGACACCTCTGTCATGCAGAATGAGGTTGCATACGCCGTTACAGGCGGTATCCGCCTTAAATCCGAAGTGATCAGGGTTCGCGGACAGCTTGCGGATCTCCAAGTCTATGAAGACACTCGCGGATTGAAAATAGGCGATGTGGTCGAGTTCACAAACGAACTGCTGAGCATCGAACTCGGTCCGGGGCTGCTTACCCAGGTTTATGACGGACTTCAGAACCCTCTGAACAAACTTGCCGAAAAATCAGGATTCTTCCTTGAACGCGGAGTCTATATGCCTGCACTGGACTACGACCGGGAATGGATGTTCACCCCGAGTTCCGGCGCAGGCGACAAAGTCTCCGCAGGCGACAGGATTGGAAGCGTTCCGGAAGGAATTTTCGAGCATCTGATCATGCTTCCTTTCGGATATAAGGGCAAATGGGAGATAATTGAAATCGTTCCGGCTGGAAACTACAGGATAAGTCATCCTCTTGTAAAAGTGAAAAACAGCCTCGGTGAAGTCAGGACGGTAAACATGGTTCAGAAATGGCCTGTAAAAATCCCCATTCTGGCATACAAGGAAAAACTTATTCCGGAAAAACCGCTCATCACGCAACAGAGGATCATCGACACATTCTTCCCAGTGTCGAAAGGGGGTACATTCTGCACACCCGGCCCGTTCGGCGCAGGAAAAACAGTTCTCCAGCACGCACTCAGCCGTTACGCAGAGGCCGATGTCGTAGTGATAGCCGCCTGCGGCGAACGCGCGGGAGAAGTAGTGGAAATCCTCCGCGAATTCCCGCACCTCGAAGACCCGAAGACGGGGCGCACCCTAATGGAACGCTCCATCATAATATGCAACACCAGTTCGATGCCGGTTGCCGCGCGTGAAGCATCAGTTTATACGGCCGTGACACTGGCGGAATACTACAGGCAGATGGGCCTCGACTGCGTGCTTCTGGCAGATTCGACCTCGCGCTGGGCCCAGGCCCTCCGTGAAATGTCCGGACGCCTTGAGGAAATCCCCGGGGAAGAGGCGTTCCCCGCATATCTCGAATCGCTCATCGCCGGGTTCTATGAAAGAGCCGGACTCGTGAAGTTGAACAACGGGAAAACAGGTTCCGTGACAATCGGCGGAGCCGTAAGTCCCGCAGGAGGAAACTTCGAGGAGCCAGTGACACAGGCGACACTCAAGGTCGTGGGAGCGTTCCTGGGACTTTCGCGCGACCGCGCCAACGCCCGCCGCTTCCCCGCAATCCACCCCCTCGACAGCTGGAGCCATTACCTGAGCATTGTCGACGAGGACAAGGTTGAAACAGCCCGTGAAATCCTGAGAAGGGGCAACGAGGTGAACCAGATGATGAAGGTCATCGGCGAAGAGGGCACACACATAGACGACTTCCAGATATACCTCAAAAGCGAGTTCATAGACGCGGTATACCTCCAGCAGAACACATTCGATAAAGTCGACGGCGCCACGAGCGGGGAACGGCAGAAATACACCTTCGACAAGGTGCTGCGTGTCCTGACGACAAAATTCCCGTTTAACAATAAGGACGAGGCCAGACGCCTTTTCAATGAGCTGAGACAGGTTTTCATTGACTGGAACTACACGGCCTGGAATTCAAAAGGCTTCAAGGAAATTGAAAGCTCAATCGACAGCAAAGTGAAGGAGCGTAGCAAACATGCGTAAGGTCTACCATAAAATAATACAGATCGCCGGAAACGTAATCACCGTCGAGGCCGAGGATGTCCGCAACGGAGAACTCGCCGAAGTGACAAGTTCGAGGGTGACCTCACTGGCACAGGTAATCAGACTTCAGGGAACGAAGGTGTTCCTGCAGGTATTCGCCGGAAGCCGCGGTATTTCCACGGACAACGAAGTCCGTTTCCTCGGACACGAGATGCAGGTGTCCTCCACGGATGACCTGCTCGGCCGCGTTTTCAACGGGGCGGGAGAACCAAGGGACGGACGCCCCTCCATCAGGGAAAAACTGATTGACATCGGCGGACCGTCGGTCAATCCCGCAAAACGAATCATCCCGCGCAGGATGATACGTACCGGAATACCCATGATCGACATTTTCAACTCCCTCGTCGAATCGCAGAAACTCCCCATTTTCTCAGTGGCGGGTGAACCGTACAATAAATTACTTGCGAGAATCGCAATGCAGGCCGAAGTCGATGTCATAATCCTCGGAGGCATGGGCCTCAAACACGACGACTACCTGTTCTTCAGAAACACCCTTGACGAACAGGGATCCCTCTCCCGTTCGATAATGTTCGTGCACACGGCCTCGGATCCGGTCGTCGAATGCCTCCTGGTTCCCGACATGGCCCTCGCCGTTGCCGAAAGCTACGCGCTCCAGAAAAAAAGAGTCCTCGTCCTGCTTTCGGACATGACAAACTTCGCCGACGCATTGAAAGAAATAGCGATCACCATGGAACAGATACCGTCCAACCGCGGTTACCCGGGAGATCTTTACAGCCAGCTGGCGTCAAGGTATGAAAAAGCCGTTGACTTCGAAGGTGCCGGTTCAATCACCATCTTGGCCGTAACGACAATGCCCGGCGATGACGTGACTCATCCGATCCCGGACAATACCGGATACATCACCGAGGGCCAGTTCTACCTCCGCAGGGGTAGGATCGAGCCGTTCGGCTCGCTGAGCCGTCTGAAACAGCTTGTAAATGACAAGACCAGGGGAGATCACCGCGTTATCATGGACACGATGATCCGCCTCTATGCCGATTTCCGTGAAACCCAGGAAAAACAGTCAATGGGGTTCAAAATGACGGCATGGGATGAAAAACTTCTCAAATATGGCGGTCTTTTTGAAAAACGCATGATGGATCTGTCTGTGAATATCCCTCTTGAGGAAGGGCTAGATCTCGGTTGGAAAACACTTGCCGAATGTTTCGACAAGTCGGAAACCGGCATCAAGACCGATGTGCTCAAGGAATTCTGGCCGGTTAAGTGAAGAGTGACCGAGTGACCAGTGACCAGTGACCTGTGAACGGTTATCGGAGTGGGAAAAAGTAGAAAATTCTAAAAATCGGAAATTGACAATCAGAAATAAAAACAGTTGGAATTCCTGGTTTTAGTATGAGCTGATTTCAAAACTACGAAAAACGGTTGTTGCGGTAATGCGCCCGTTGGTCAGCCTAGGCGGATTAGTGTGTCTTGATATTCAACAGGTTAAGCACGCTAAAGCCGTGAACTCCAACTTAAGAAATCAGCTCAAAAGAGGCAATTTTGAAATTGCCTCAGTATAAGAAAATTTTTCCGTCGCGGAAAAATTAACAAGACAGAGGTAATTGCAGAAAAGTCGTATGGCAAAAATAAAACTTACAAAGAGCGAGCTTAAATCGCAGCGGGATTCGCTGAAACAGTTCTCCCGTTATCTGCCCACGTTGCAACTGAAGAAAATCCAGTTGCAGGTGGAAATGCGGAAATGCCAGCAGAAGATCGAGGAAAATGACCGGAAGCAGGAGGAGTTGCGCAACAGTCTCTCCCCGTGGGTTTCCCTTTTCAGCGAAAACAATGCCGTGGAACATATAAGCTCTCTGGTCAAGGCGGATGAAATCCTTACGGATTCCCAGAACATCGCAGGCGTCGAAGTCCCAGTCTTCAAGTCAGTACGATTTACCGTTGAGGAATATGATCTTTTCACCGAGGCCATGTGGATTGACAGCGCGGTGGATACAGTCAAAAAACTTTTCAGCCTGAAGGCGGAACAGCTCATCATAAGGAGACAGTACGAACTCATTGGATATGAGCTCAGGGTGACCACCCAGCGCGTCAACCTCTTTGAAAAGGTGAAAATACCCGAATGCAGGGAGAATATCAGGATCATCCAAATCTATATGGGAGACCAGCAGACGGCCGCAGTCGGCCGCTCAAAAATCGCCAAAAGGAAAATGCAGGAGGATGCGGCATGATACTTGAAATGAAAAAAGTTTCCCTGATATGCCTCGCATCCGCAAAAATGCAGGCGCTTGAAGACCTGCGGGAACTTGGAGTCATGCACGTGGAACTGGACGGCAGAAACGACTCTCCTGATTTTTCAAAATCGGAACATTTTCTCGCCACCGCCAACAGGGCTATAGCCGCCGTATCGGAACGCAAGGGAAAAGCATCCGCCGCATTCTCGGCGATGAGCGGAGAAGACCTGGTCCGTAAAATCGAGGAGATCACCGAAACAAATTCAAATCTTGCAAAAAAGCTGGACTCGCTCGTCAAGGACTGGGAAAAGGTCAGTCCCTGGGGCGAGTTTTCCTCGGATCTGATTGATGAACTCCGGACAAAAGGCGTCTACATCTACCTCTGCGCGGGAAACAAGAACACGCTTCTCCTCCTTCCGGCCAGAACCTCCTACAGGATTATTTCAGAGGACAAAGGGAAACTTTACTTTACAGTTATCTCAGATGTGGAACAGGAAAAATCGGCTTTGCCGACAGTAACCGTACCCATGGGCAGGAGTCTCAGGGAATTGGACAATGAAATCAATGACTGCAAATACGCAATCCAGAATAACGAAGAGGCCCTCGACGCCCTCAGCTGTGAAATAAAAAAACTGAAAATACAGCAGATACGGGCAAAGGAGACCATCGAATTCATAGCCAACCGCGACAGCATGAAATCCGCAGTCGAGATTTCCTACATAACCGGGTTTGTCCCGACTCATCTCGTTGAAAAAATAAGAGTTGCGTCAAAAAAGAACGCCTGGGGGCTTCTCATAACAGATCCGCACCACGACGACAAGGTTCCCACTCTCATCCGAGTTCCCAAAATTTTCCAGATTTCAAAACCGATATTCGA
Source organism: Victivallis vadensis (assembly GCA_945883805.1). GTDB lineage: Bacteria > Verrucomicrobiota > Lentisphaeria > Victivallales > GWF2-50-93 > GWF2-50-93. The sequence goes on from CAMCYE010000105.1 coordinate 8,723, forward strand.
CGTGATAGGAATCGCCCCAAGCTACCATGAAGTCGATATAAGCGTCTGTTTCCTGCTGTTCCTTTCCCTTTTCGTAGGCATACTGATAGGGGATGCCGGTTACGCGCTTCTCCTCTTCCTGATACTGGGAGTTGCGAAATTCGCAATCAGGAGCGAAAAGGCAAGACTCCCCATAAATCTGCTCTTTGTAATGGGTTCTTCAATCTTCATCTGGGGGTTCCTCACCGGCTCGTGGTTTGGCATTGAAATAGAAAAACTTCCTGCATTCCTGCATCCGAATCCATGGTTCAAGAGCGAAGACAATATCCGATACTGCTGTTTCATGATAGCCGCACTGCACCTCTCGATCGCCCATATCTGGATCGGAGTGCTGAAAATCAACAGGATAGGCCAGGTGGTGGGACAACTTGGATGGGTGCTGTTCATCTGGGGCAATTTCTTCCTTGCAAGTTCTCTTGTCGCGGGAAGATCCTTCCCTCATTTCGCCTTTTACTTCTTCATCATCGGATTCGTCATGATGCTCTTCTCGATAAATTACAGGGAAATCGGGGAGATTTGCGGATTCCCGTTTGCGGTTCTCAGCAGTTTTGTGGATCTCCTGTCATACATCCGTCTTTTCGCGGTCGGCCTTTCCGGTCTTTATGTCGCGGAAAATTTCAATAAAATGGCCGAGGGCACTTTCAGTCTGCCATACGTGGGACTGCTGCTCGGAATAATCATAATCATTTTCGGGCACTCCCTGAACATAATGCTCGGAGCCCTTGCCGTGCTGGTTCACGGAATCAGGCTCAACACGCTGGAATTTTCCGGTCAGCTCGGACTGCACTGGTCGGGATTCCTTTATAAACCTTTCAAGAAAATGGAAATTGACGAGGATCTAAAATAACAATAAAAGAGGAGGATATTTCTTATGACGCAACAGACAATGATCGAAATCGGACAGGCGGGAGCTTTCCTGTCGGTGTTTTTCGCGACAATCGGATCGACACTCGGAATAGCCGCGGCGGGAATAGCGGCCGTGGGTTCCTGGAAGAAATGCTACGCACAGGACAAGCCCGCGCCATTCCAGCTCGTGGTTTTCGCCGGGTCGCCCCTTTCACAGATGATTTACGCCCTTATCATGATGATTCTCATAAACAATAAAATCCAGGAAGTCGGAGGATCCCAGTTCTGGCATATCTGCCTTGCGCTTGGCGTATTCTGCGGAATAGGCCTCGGTTTTTCCGCATTGTACATGGGAATGATCGCGGCGAAATGCTGCGATGCGTTTGCAGACACCAACAAGGGCTTTACAAACAACCTTATGATCCTGGGCATCATAGAAACTGTAGCCCTCTTCGTAATGGTTTTCGGTATCGTCCTCCTCAATACCGTAAAACTCCCCGTTTGACTGTAACAGCAAAAGAAAAGAAGTTAACC
>CAMCYE010000106.1 GCA_945883805.1 Victivallis vadensis
CATGAGCCAGGTGATGGCGGAAGTCAGGAAATCCCCTTCGATTGTCATTGCGGCGAACCCGGCTCTGCTTATGGAACTGATAAATATTTTGCGCCGGAAAAACATGCGCATCCCGGACGATGTAATTGTCGCCGGTGTAGTCGAGGAGGATTACCGGAACTATCTGGACGCCCCCATTGTCGCACTGGTGAAGCCTACAACGGAAATGGGTGGCCAAGCAGCACAGTTGACGCTGGATATCTTGTCGGGAGTAAAAGAAGCAAAATCATGCCGCCTGAAATTGACAATCAGGATTCCTGACGAGGTTAGGAAGTACTGGAAATGAAAACGGGAGTTTAATAGCTAATAAGAAGGAGGGATTTGAAGATGAACGCCTGTAAATGGAACCACAAACGAACGGTCGCCCGGAGATTAGGAATCAGGCATTGCCAATCAAAAACCGGCAATGTTTTCACACTCATCGAGCTCCTCGTTGTAATTGCTATCATCTCAATTCTGGCGGGCATGCTTCTTCCCGCCCTTAAGGGGGCCAAGGATATGGCATATAAGGCTAAATGCGCCAGCAATCTTAAACAGTTGGGTCTTGCAGATCAAATGTATTTAAGCGATACTGGTTATCATTCCGCCTATTGGCTTACAACCGATAACGCTTTCGGTTGGGGAGCAGGCCATTGCCTCGATGATTATCTTCCGGATTTAAGTAAAAATACAGTTGGTTTTGGCGCTGTTAAGAAAAACAACGGACTTGTCAGCAACTTCGCCTGTCCCTCTTTTATAAACCCGAACCCGGCCGCTAATCAGTTTACCATAGGGATAAATACGGCAGCTTTTGACGGTAAACTTATCACCTCCTATGCGTCCCCCACCCAAGGGCAGAAAGATCTATGGAATCGTTGGCTAAATAGCTCCAGAATCAATAAACCTTCGGAGGTCGGATTTTTCGGAGACTCCACAAGTGCAGGCTGGAACTCCGACTGCAAGCTCATAACTGGCGTAACAAGTGGCAATGATGGAATAGACTACCGGCACGGCAGACCAACCAACAACATATATGCCGGAACTGCAAATACTGCTTTTCTGGACGGACATGTTGACGGTGTAGGTTTTCGCTACACTGAAACTTCCTGGAAGCAGGTAGCCCAAGGACATCAGCCTGAATATAAATTATTCTGGGGCATTGAAGCTACCCTGTATCAATAGTAACTAAGCGGCACAGTGAATTTAAAATCAAAAAGGAGAGGGAAATATGCTGGTCAGAAAATTTTCAGAAGGTGAAAGCTATACACAGGAATGTGGTCCAAACTGCGAATTCCGCACCATATTGAAAAAAGGGGAAGTCGGCGACATGGGCGCGGGTGTCATCAAAATGAAGGGACCGACCTGGAACAAGCTCGCGGCGCATGACAAGTGGCATCAGTTCTATATCATCCTGAAAGGAAAAGGAACCATGCAGATAGGAGATGAAAAAATTCCGGTGACCGCACCTTCAGTAGTGATGATTCCGTTCAACACCATGCATGCGCTGCAACTTGCGGAGAATGAAGAAGTCGAATACGTGTACGTGAATCAGTTTTTAAAGGACAGCATATGAATAAACCAATTGAACACATAAAGGGAATTATTCCTGCGATATTCACTCCATTTTCGGAAAACGGGAAACCCAATTTGAAAATACTTCATAAATACCTCGGGTATTTAATCGATGCAGGATGCGACGGCTTTTTCGTTAGTGGCGCCAACGGTGAATGTTTTTTGCAAAGCAAGGAGGAAAGAAGCCTTTTTACGGAAACCGTTGTCGAGGAACTGGGCGGGGCAAAGCCTGTTATTTTCCATATAGGCACCATCAATCCCCAGGACGCGTATTTTTTAGCGGTGAAGGCAAAAAAGCTTAAGGTTGATGCAATTTCTTCAGTCCTCCCTTTTTATTACGATTACAGCATCAGGGAAATGGCCGAATATTATAAAAAGCTCATCCAGCTTTCAGAACGTCCAATGATCGTATATTATGTTCCTGAAAACAACGGCGTAAAAATCGGCAACAATGAATTCATCGACAATATCGTAAACTTGCCCGGAGTTGAAGGAATCAAATACACATATTCCGATATTTATCAGCTGCAAATCCTCGCCAATGGGAAAAAGGGCGGTGCCCTTAAAACTTATGGCGGGTTCGACCAGATGGGAATTTCCTTCCTTTCAATGGGCACAGACGGACTGATCGGCGCAACATTCAATCTTATACCGGAAGCTTATGTGAAAATGTATCGATATTTCCGGTCCGGCAATATGGACAAGGCAATGCAGTATCAGCAAATCGCCAATAGATTTTCGTTTCAAATAAAACAATGCACCAAAAGTTCCTACAAGGCGTTCATCGCCCTGCGCGGCATAAATGTCGGGAAACCCAGGGCCTGCTGGACAGACGTTTCCGCAAAGGACATTGCCGGGCTTGAAAAGATATTGGAAAATGTCCTCCGGGAAATTAAATCGGCAGAATAATGTAACACAGGCATCTTGCCTGTGAGTTTTAAACTACACTTAAAAACATTAAGGAGAATCTAATGAAAAAAAGAATGATGTTGGTATTCGGGATGATTTTTGCGGGGACTGTTTTCGGGGGTGACTTTCCGCAGGATTACCAGTCAGCTATGAAACTTTACAATGGTGGCAAATACGCTGAGTCGGAAGAGGCTTTCGTCAAATTGACCGAGCAGACAAGCGCCCCGCGGGGCATCGATGAAAGTCTTGCCTATGCCGCATACAGCGCCGAACAGCAGAAAAAAAGCGATAAGGCCCTCGAATTTGCAGGCAAGATCAAAGACAAGTCCTTGAATACATTCTGCCGGATGAAACTTCTTGAGATCCAGAAAAAATGGGATGCCATCGTAGCTCTGTCCAAGGATGAGGATTTTGAAAAATGGCCGGACGCCATGAAGTATTCGGCTTTCGTCTGCCGTGGCAATGCATATTTCAGGGTCAGGAACGCCGAGAACGCTGAAAAAGATTTTCTTGCAGCAATGAAAAACACGGTTGAAAAGCTTGAAAAGGCCACAGTTTATCTGTGTATTGGAAATGTTAACCGTGACTTAACCAATGACAAGCAGAAGGCAATAGACTCATACGCGGAAGTTGTCAAGATGATGACGGATCCGAAACCCACCATGTCGGGGGGCTTTCTTCTCAAGGCCGGTACGGCAAAAGCCACACTGCTCGCCTCCGAAGGTAAAGGTGAACAAGCCATTTCGGAGCTTAACCAGATTTTCAAGGAAGGCGAATTCAAGGATCCTAACTGGGTTGCCACTATCTACTTCTGCTATGGCGAAGTCTACCAGCATATGATGAAGAACACCGAGGCCCTCAGCTATTACCGCAAGGCCGCTGCGGTTGAAAAGGCTCCGGAATATCTGCTCAAGAACGCGAACCAGAAAATAGAAGAGCTTGAAAAATCGGTACAAAAATAGGAGTGGAACTTGATGAAAAAATTATTCCTTTCTGCAATCGCATTGTTGGGCTTGTCAGGATTTGCCGCTGGAGTGGATTTGGTGAAAGACGGCAAGCCCGTCGCCGAAATAGTGCTTTCTGAATCGGCCAGTCCATCCGTAAAGGCAGCCGGCAGTGAGTTGCAGCGTCATATAGAAAAGATATCCGGAGCGAAACTGCCCATAGTAGATAAAGTTTCACCAGCTGTCCCGAATCAAGTTTACATCGGGGAAAGCAACTACACCCGGGAACTTGGGGTCAAACTGGATGACGTCAAACATGATGGATTCAAAATTGTTGCAGATAAAAATTATGTTGTCCTTGCGGGAAGGGAGTTTTACCGCGAACTAATCCTGAAGAAATGGATGGTCTCCCCTCAGCAGAGGCTGAAGGACTGGCAGGAGTTAGCCGGGCACAAATGGAGGTGCCCCGGCATCATTGATTTCCGCACCTACAGCAAGGAACTGGGCTTCTTCGTGTTCGACGGCACCGGCACATTGTATGCGGTCTATGACCTGCTGGGACAGCTGGGGATGCGCTGGTATATGCCGACAGAACTCGGAATCGTCTACCCGGACCAGAAAAATATCAGCGTCAAAAATCAGAACATCAAACGTGAGCCGGAATTCCCGATCAGGGAATTTGAGCCGGTGCAGGGAACGTTCAAGGACGAGTTCCTCTGGTATAAGTTCATGAAGGTCGGTAGCTCTTTCATTTATCCGCAGGAACATTCTCTGGGCAGTGTGCTCAAATATCCGGAAGGAAATCCAAAGGAGAACTACGGCGTTGTCAACGGAAAAACCGACTATCATGTGCCCAAGCTTAGCTACGCTGGCCTGCGCCAGGATCTTGTCACCTATCTCGACAAGATGCTCCAGGCATTCCCTGAACTGAAATATGCGTCAATCACTCCTCCTGACGGCTGGTCTAGGATGGACGATGCCGATGTCGCGGCCGGATGGAACAAGCAGGCGGAACGCGGACGGACCGGGAGTTTTTCAGATTACACATGGGACTTCATAATGGATGTCCGCAAACGTATGATGGAGAAGTATCCTGATCTGAAATTCATCACCTACGCATATTCGTCCAACAAGCTGCCTCCGACAGTTCCCGAGAAAATTCCGGAAAATGTCACGGTCGTCTTCTGCCAGACCAGTTCCCAGTTCATGCTTCCCGCAAGCAGGGACGACTTGAAAATCCGTGAGGAATGGCTCAAAAAAATGAGCAACAATGACATTATGGTGTTTGAATATTATTATGAACACGCTCCGAACAGGGGCTTCCCGCCCGTACCAGTCATTTTCACAAAATTCATGAAGCAGAGTTTCGACGGTATGTACGACCGTTGCCGTATAGGGATAATGGTCTGTATATCCTGGGACTATCAAAGCAAACAGGCGGTGCTTCGCCGTCCCGGCCTCAGCCATTTGATGCTTTATCTGCACAACCGTCTCTGCTGGGATCGCAATCTAGATATTCAGGCGGTTCTCGATGAATATTATGCCCTCTTCTTCGGTCCGGCCAAAGCGGAAATGAAAGAATTTTACGAGTTCGCCGAGAGTGTATGGATCCGACCTGAAGCCCGTGAAATAACCGCAGCCGGTGGTTTTCTGAAAGCTGCCGATGTAAGTCAATATTTCGACATGCTCAAACGTGCGAAAGCAAAAGCCGGCGACTCCATATACGGCAAACGGATTGATCTCATCGCAGGGGAAATGGAACCGCTAAAAATCCTGTTCGACAATCTTAAACGCACAGGGCCTGACATCAGGGGATTCGAAGTGAAGGAAGCTGCAAAAATTGACGGTGACCTCACCAAGCCGTTCTGGCTCGACCGGCCATACAGTGCCGACAGCTTCTACAAATTGCGTGACATTGTCACCGGCGAATATCCTCAGCATCTTAACACGTCCGTATCTTTCCGCTGGCTGGCTGACAACTCTGCACTGGTTGTAGGAATAGAATGCCTCGAACCAAAAATGGATAGAGTAAGGGAAAGTTGCAAAGATCGTGACTCCACAGGCATTTACGCCAATGACAATGTTGAAATAATGCTCGAAACTCCGCAGGGGATACGCCCTAAGATAGTTGTCAATCCCGCCGGCACAGTTTTAGACGAATGCATCACTACGAATCTTGCGGATTTAGCAAGTTTCTATACCGTAAATAATGTTGCCATAAAGAAGTATCCGGATCGTTGGACGGTGGAACTGCAAATTGACGCAAAACCAATCTCGGGGGAACGCCCGACATCTTCTTTTCCATGGGGCGTTCAGGTCAATCGCCAACGCCTGGCCGGAAATACGCCGGAATTCTATATGTTGTCCCCCAGCGGGACAAATTTCAAAGATCTGAAATGCATGGGAAATCTGATGATGCGGAAATAGGAGCTCGACATGGCAGACAAAAAGAGCAATCATAAAATCGATTTGACGATGGCGATAGACTACTGTGACATGCTGGGTTTTCTTGACGGTGTTTTCGATGAGGAGTCCATAAACCGGTTGCTCGGGTAATATTCTGAAAAGTGAATCACGACAGTCTAGTGGCGCGTATCCGTGTTCGGCAAACTGCTTTACCGCTCCAAGCCCGGTGACATGTTAACCGCATGGCCGAAAACCCCAGCCAGCCGTAAGATGAGTGAACTGTTTGTCTCCTGCAAAGGCCGTTTAGGATTCGATCCGCCTGCAGTGGAGGCATACCGGAAGAAAACAGCATCATGAACAACTGGAAAGGAGTACCTGGAACAATGAACTCACGTATTTTTGTCCATAAACCACAGTGGGAGGAGACCAAGTCCAGGTTCACTGCGTGGTGGAACCGTTCGAGTCTCGGGCGCCCCATGATCCGGGCGGTCGTTCCTCGCAAGACCCGTCTGGCGCCTGCGGTTCCCGCCCCTAAACGCGAGGAGATGCCGGTTGACAGGTGTTATCTGGATGTCGAAGCGAATGTCGCGTGGTTCCGGAATAAGCTGAACGAGCATTGGTTCCTTGGCGAATCCTTGCCCGTCCTCAGCCTGAACCTCGGACCCGGTTCGTTGGCCCTGTATCTGGGTTCCGAACCGAACTTCCAGCCGGACACCGTCTGGTTCTCCGAGTCGGTTCATGATTGGAATGCGCTTCCAGCCCTGCGTTATGACCCGGATAACAAATGGTGGAGGACTCATAAGGAGATGCTCCGGCGTGCGGTCGAACTCTCCAACGGCGAGTTCTTGGTCTGTATACCCGACTTGGTCGAGGGCATTGACATACTGGCGGCGCTGCGGGGGCCGCAGCCGTTATGTTACGACCTGCTCGACAATCCGGATGAAATCAAGCGTCGGCTTGCACAGGTGGAGGCTCTCTATTTCAAATATTATGATCCGCTCTATGATCTGGTCAAGATGCCAGACAACGGGGTCTCGTTCACAGCCTTCAACATATGGGGTTCCGGCAAGACCGCCAAGGTTCAGTGCGATTTTTCGGCTTTGATGTCCCCGGCGCAATTCAACGAGTTCACGATCCCCTCGCTGGAACGACAGTGCGCGGAACTGGATTTTTCCCTGTATCATCTGGATGGCGTGGATGCAGTCAGGCATTTGGACGCCCTGATGGCGGTCAGGGATCTGGATGCACTCCAGTGGACGGCCGGTACCGGGAAGCCAGACGGCGGGAACGAATGCTGGTATCCGATCTACGACAAGGTCAAGAAGGCAGGTAAATCACTTTGGATCACCACGGTGCAGCCATCTTTTGAAGCCATTCTTGCCGCTGGGGATTGTCTGGTCAACCGCTACGGTTCCGATGGGCTTTACCTGTTGTTCCATTGGAATGGCGCGACAGAGGAACAGGGGCTGAGGCTGATGGATTACGCAGAGGAAAAATGGAAGCGTTGAGGATCAATGCTGCGAATCAAAAAATCGCAGATCTTGAAAAGATGACACAGAAATAGATCAGAGCAAAAATGTCAGAAGAGCAGTGCCTGTTCAGACATGCACTATGGATGCTTGAATAGTTCCCTTGGAGTTGAAGTTTACCATGCTGAAAAAGTGCAACATATCCCTGTAGACATGCAATCTGATTCCATTGATCAATATGATTTTCAGGAGTATTGTTACCGCGAAGATTGGTTTTCACATAAACGTCCATGTCGTTCAAGAAGAAAGGAAAGACATAATCATGCGAATAGACGCCCATGCTCACGGAATGCATGCCGAACTCAAAGATGGCAGAAGGATCCCGCCGCTGATGTCGCCATGGAAGGAGACAATCGTCACTCCAGAGGAACATATCAGGCAGCATAATGCGCTCGGAATAGAAAAAGTCCTCTTGCTCGATCCTCCGGAAATAACTTTTGAGCTGAAACGGGTTTTCGGAGATTTTGTCATATCGTGTCCGCAGGTGGAAATGGACAAGAGCTCTCCGGAGGAAATCGCCGCAATTCTTGACCGTGGCGCCTGTGGCATCAAATTCATCGCACCTATGCACCCTTACGGTGATGACAGGTATCTCCCGCTTTATGAAGTTATACGCGATTACCGTGCGCTTGCGGTATTCCATACCGGTTACCTCGCACATGAGTTTTTCGATCCGGGCGGGGTATTGCCGCGTCCGAATTGGATTGACATCTCAGATATGCGCCCTTCGGAAATTGACCGCATAAACCGCGCTTTCCCTGATCTGAAAATCCTGATGGCGCATTTCGGCAACCCCTGGTGGGAGGAGGCCTGGACCATGCTAAAGAGCAACAAGAACATATATGCAGACCTTTCCGGCGGAACCGCCTATGAGAAATCAATGGGCATGTGGAAAGATTTGTTCGCACCAAACGGCAAACTCAATACCAATGTCGTCTCCAAATTGTGTTACGGCGCGGATTCATGGATGTTCCATGCAGGACACTTCGACTACCAGAGACTCATGGAATTTTATGACAATCTCTACGACGAACTCCGGCTTCCGGACGAAATACGACTTAAAATAGACCGCGAAAACATCCTGATGTTGACTGGGAGGAAGAACCAATAGGTGGAAAATGAATACCACAACCAACAATAAAATTTTATTGCCAGATTTAAAGAGACAGATAATAGTCCAGTCGACAGCAGCAGTGACAAGAGCCGGCGAAGGAAGCGCATCACTGCTTAAAAACGGAAAAATACTGCTCGTGTATAGCCGTTTCACTGGAGGAGGCGCAGACCATGACACATCTGAACTTTTCGGTGGGATACTTGATCCTGTTACCGGCGAGATCCAGGATGGAAGGATTTTTTTTCAAGACGTTGGTGCAGTCAATCAAATGTGTGTCAGTTTTGAACGCCTGAATGACGGTGACTTAGGAATAGTCTTCCTGCGGAGATCTGCTCCGGATGAAGATGATGTATATTTCAGCCGCAGTCCTGACGATGGGATTACATGGTCCAAACCTGTAAAAGTCAATTCATGCTGTGAGGAGAAATTTATTGTTGTCAACTGTGACCGCCTCCGGCAGTTTTCGTCTGGTCGTCTGGCAATCCCGGCGGCACTGTACCCGGAGCGGAAAAACCTGGAAAAACCATCTAGCCTCGCCATGTTTTATTCCGATGACGGTGGTAAAAGCTGGTTCATTTCAGAACGGTTGCGGATCCTGGGGAAAAATATGCAGCCGCCCCGCTGCATTCACCCTGATGCCGGGCAAATCTGGAAAGACGGCTGTAGTTATTATGCTAAAGAGCAGGAACCGGGGGTAGAGGAATTGGCTGATGGCCGAATTTTGCTGTATTGCCGAACATATATTGGCTATATGTACCAGGCATATTCGTCTGACAACGGTCAAAGCTGGACTGAACTTAAAGCCTCCAGTGATATTGTTTCCCCGTGCAGCCCTCAGTCAATACGGCGCATCCCCGGCAGTACGCGTCTATTATGCATCTTCAATGACCGCAGGAATGTCGCGTACGGGGATCCGGAAAAGTTTTGGAATTGGCGAACGCCTTTGACACTCGCTGTCAGCGACGACAATGCCGCAACATGGCGGATCCTCGGTAATATTGAAGATGATTCACACAATTACTGCTACACGAGCATCCTTTTCTTAGGAGACAATATCCTTCTCACATACTACGAATCTGAAAACACCGTCCAGGACGGAAAGCCTGTCCGTAGAAACCTGGCATCATTGAAAATGCTGATACTCAATCTGAAGCAAATATGCCAGCATTGACAAATACCTTTCCGGCCCCATTACGAATAGTTACTTTCCGGAACGCATTCCAGCCGGGCAGTGACGCAGGCAGGGTTCGACTAGTACCGATTTCACCCAACCCTGCCACCACAGCTTCAAGAGCGCTGCAGCGCATGTCCGGCAAGGGACCGCGCGGCGAATCGGTATAAGACCCTGCGCCCAAGCAAATTTTCGGCAATCAACCTGTCTTATCGTTGGTTGAAAGAGGAGAAATAAAGTATATAGTCAGAATTAATGTTTATGATTCCTTGACTTATATTCCGTGAGTCTTAAGCGGCGTATGCTCTGCAATAATATTGAAATGCTTGTCCGAGGTCATCAGCTCCAGATTGTTTTCCAGGCATTGCACGGCGATAACCAGATCTGTCAGCGGAAAGGTGAATCCTTTTCTACGGAGGGAGAAACCCAT
>CAMCYE010000107.1 GCA_945883805.1 Victivallis vadensis
AACCCAAAGGGAGACAGATTCTTATGAATTTCAGCGTTGTCGTAAAATTGCTTACATACCGCTTCGGGTATGCTCGCAATTTTTCTCCTAGCTGCCTATTCATAATCTCCTGTCTCGCGCCATATGCCAATTTTTAGAGGTTCCCTAAATGGAATATTAAATAAAGAAAGCAGAAAGGCAGAAACCATGGTAACAGCAATCGTACTGATCAATGTTCAGCGCCCGAAACTCAAGGAAGTAACCGCGAACGTCCTGAACATAAAGGGAGTAACGGAAGTTTACACCGTTGCGGGTGAATATGACCTCGCGGCAGTCGTCCGCGTCAGTGACAGCAAAAAACTCACTGAAATCGTTGTCGACAAGATGCCCCACCAGGTTGACGGCATCACCCACACGAAAACCCTTATCGCCCTCGATGTCGAATCAAAAATCGATCTGGCAAAGGCATTCAAGATAAAATAAGCGGACGCTTATTTTATAAAAACTAAAAAAATAACGCAGGGCGGATTTCCCCCCCCTGCGTTATTTTTTCTTCAGAAAGATGTAATTAAAGATTCACTGTCTCGTCGCTTTCCAGCGAAGTCTGGTCTGTGGGGTCAAATTTCATTTTCTGTCACAGACAAGAATGTCTGTGCTACTTCCTTTTCGAGAAACGTCTAGATAGAGCACTAACCGTGAACTATGAGATACCTGTCAGCTATGACCTGTACACTGTAGTTACGGTATTCCGCTCCGGCCGGAATGCCGATGGCAGTTTTCCGAAGTGTTTTTTGAATGCGCGACTGAAATGGAAAGCGCTCGAATAATTCAGCCTTGATGCTATTTCAATAAGTTTCATTTCCGTGTCCCGCAACCATGGCAGGGACTTGTTCAACCGCAGGTTATCATAATATGCCGTTGAAGATGCGAAGAATAAAGTTGACGCCCTCAGGAAACAGGGGCTTGCGTCAATGGCCTGTACGATATGGGAAGGTTCATGGTATATGAGGTCCATGGAGGATCTCATGGTTGACATGATGTGCGATGATGAACGGGCTACGGTGCTTCTCGACAGGATCACGGATCTCGCCTGTGAAAGGACGCATATTGCGGCAAAAGCCGGTTCGGACATTCTCCAGTTCGGCGACGATATCGGCATGCAGTCCACTCCGATGATGAGCATTGAACTTTGGCGCCATTGGCTTAAGCCCAGGTTCGCCAAAGTGATTGCCGTAGCTAAAAACATCAAACCCGACATACTTGTTTTCTATCATTCCTGCGGTTTTGTCCTGCCGTTCCTCGATGACTTGATCGAGGTAGGGGTTGACATTCTTAATCCAGTCCAGCCGGAATGCATGAAGTTTGAGGATGTGCACAGGCTTGTCGGCGGGAGAATGTCATTCTGGAGTACGATTGGAACGCAGACGACACTTCCTTTCGGGAAACCCGGGGAAGTCAAGGAGGTTGTCTGGAAAAACCTGCGCATTTGCGGGGAACAGGGAGGAATCGTGATAGGTCCGACACACGTGGTGGAACCGGAAGTCCCCTGGGAGAACCTGGCTGCCATGAGGGAAGCCTGTGAGGAGTTCAAATAAAATTTCTACCGAAATTTTATAATATTTGGCTCAATTCATCGGTTGGATATTCCGTCTTTCTAATCGAGATACCCACTTGATTTAAGAAAGAGCCATTTTGTTCACCCGCCTTAATCCAGTTTTTTGCGGAATTTATCCAGTTCTTCAGCATCGCTGGACGATCCGGATATTCGCGGTGGAATTCCTCGAGCGGTTCCACATCCTCTTCGAAATTGGCAAGTTTCATAAGCGCCTTAAATTGGATCAATTGAATATTTCATTCCTCACTCCTCCGCTCTGTTTTCGCCGTCAATCAGGAGTGAGTCTTGGGCGTTTAGCGGTGAGACGATACTTCTGCCGATTTGGGCTTCCAGTTCTTTCCTGGCTGTTTTTGCCACGTGTCCGCCTTCCTTTGCGACGATCTTGTTTTTGGCGAGACTGTCCGGTTTTTTCTTCTTGGATATTTCCGTGGTGGATGCCTCTGCAAGCATGTTCAGAACCAGTTCGAGATTAGTCATGTTGTCGCGCAGACTCTGTTTCTTGAGGCCTTTGAACTTCTTGTAGTCTTTCACGCTTTTGTCTGCCCAAGCGCGGGTGATTTCATCGGTCAGGATGGCGAACTCGTTATCCTCCGAAATTCCCCGATCCTTCCATTCGTCTGTAAGCTCCTTGCGGACTTCGATGCTTTTGAGGCGCTGGTTGATCCACTCCTTGGAATAGCCCTTTTGGAGATAGGTTCGCATTGCGCGGTCAAATGCGAGTTCCGGGTCTTCGGTCTCTTCTATGCGCTCATAACCGACCTTTGCCAACCAGAGCTTGAAAGGTTCGGCTTTCGGCGAAGGGATGGATTGAATTACACGTAAAAGGTTTTCTGTATCGAAGCAATCGGTTTCCCGTAGTTTGCCATCGGGCGCCATCATTTTTAACTGTACGATTTTATCGTACACTTCGCTTCCTTCCTGTCCAAGCTTGGTTTTGAGATCGGACCAATAACGCCGGGGATTGCTGGAATCGGTGAGAACGGCAATTACATCTATGATTGAGAAAAACCATTCTTCACAGTTCTCTTCCCAGTGGCGGCGAATTTTCTGCTGATTGAACAGAACGATGGAGCTTTCTTGTTTCATTCTTCAGTTTTCCTTCCATTCCAAAACGACAGCTTTTCCTTATTTGTCCATTATATGAATGAGTTCTGAATATCAGCACTCCTAACGAGTGCTGATATATGAAGTTATAAATTTTGCTTCAAAATTTATTTTCATGCGGCTTCGTCGAACTTGTTTTCTGGAATGTAGGCCCGCAGAAGATCTCTTATGCCTTTTATGTCATTTGTCCGGATCAGTTTGTGGATTTTATCGAGATCGACAGGAACTGCAGGATTGTCCTGTTTCCTTGCCACATATATCCGGTCGAAGGGAGTCCTCTGCACTTTCTCCTTGTCGGTGAGCAGTTCCTCATATTCCTTTTCCCCGGGACGCAGTCCGGTGATTTTTATTTCAATGTCCTTGTCGGGAAGCAGTCCGGACAGCTCGATGAGTTTTCTCGCCATGTCATAGATTTTCACCTGTTCTCCCATTTCAAGAACCATTATGTCCCGGTCATTTCCGATTGTTCCCGCCTGCAGGACAAGATCAACCGCTTCCGGAATTGACATGAAATAGCGGACGACATCCTTTGAAGTGACGGTGACCGGGCCGCCTTCCTTGATTTGCTGTTTGAATAGGGGTATCACGCTTCCGCTACTGTCGAGGACGTTTCCGAAACGGACCACAATGAATTCAGTTGACTTGTGAGGACGTTCAAGGCAGAGCCGTTCGGCCACCCTTTTTGTCGCACCCATTATGCTGGTGGGGCAGATCGCCTTGTCTGTCGAAATCATGACCATTCTTTTGACATTGAATTTCTCGCAGGCTTCGAAAATCACGGACGATCCGATAATATTCGTTCCGAGCGCCATCTGCGGATTTTCCTCCATCAGGGGGACGTGTTTGTAGGCTCCTGCATGATATATTACTTCCACCTTGTTTTCATCTATGGCCTTTGACACATTCTCGACCGAACGCACATCTCCTATGATGCTTACGATTTTCAGGGAAGGGTGTGATTTCCGCAGTTTCCTGCTTATTTCATACAGGTTGAACTCCGATATTTCAAAAAGGACAAGGCATTCCGGAGAGTAGGCCGAGAGTTGGCGGCACAATTCCGAACCGATACTGCCTCCGGCACCGGTCACCATTATTCTTTTGCCCTTTACAAATTCTGCGACTTCCGTCCTGTCCAGTTTCACAGGCTTTCTTCCGAGGAGATCTTCGATTTCAACGTTTTTCAAATGGGAGACGTTTATCTTGCCCGCCGCAATATCGGCGTATGCTGGAACCATTCTGAGCGTACAGGTGGCCCTTTCCTCGTCGAGCTGGTTCATTATTTCGCGTATTGTACTCGGATTCGAGTATGGGGGGAGAAGCAGGATTTCTGAAATCTTCAGCTGTTTCGCATAGTATCCGGTCCTGTCAAGTTCACCCAGCACAGGAACTCCCCTGAGCGACACCCCCTGGCTTGTGTCATTGTCTATCATGCCTATGATCTGCCTGTTGCCTAATCCGGATGAGAATGCCTGAATGACACTGTTGCAGGAGGCGGATGAACCGATTATCAATGTTTTTATGACATCTTCACCTTTTCCTTTTGATGCAACCTCGCGTATTATCCTGCTTAAGACTCGTTTCCCGGAAATGGCGAAGAAGCAAATCAGGAAATCAAGAACAAGCACCGAACTTGGAAATCCGATGAAATACTCCCGGCGCAATGGGAGTATTACTGCAAAAAGTATCGCTGTGGATACAATATTGGCGAACAATATCTGCATGAGGTCGTGTATGCTTACATACCGCCACATCCCACTGTAAATTCTGAAAAGATAGAACACCGTCAGCTTCACCAGAATCACAAGGGGAAGGGCGAGCGGAAGGGAGACTATTTCCTTGGAGGGGAACTGGAATTCGAAACGCAGGTAGAACGCCATGAGGAAGGCGAGGGCGACGGTGAACGCAGAGGTGACAAATACAAAAAATGTTTTTGCCGGGAAAAGTTTTTCGACAATTTTCTCTATCTGGCTGTTCATCCAGACAATTGCGTCCATTTTGTTCTTTGACTTTGCCAAGTTATTTTCCTCCCAGAATATTTTTCAATGCCCCGCATATCCTGTCGAGTTCGGATTTTGTCAGTCCGGGGAATATCGGCAGAGAGAGGCATTGGTCGAAAATCCTCTCGGCGTTGGGGAAATCACCTTTTTTAAACCCGTACTTATCCCTATAGTATGGATGGAGATGCAGGGGGATGTAATGAACGCTGGAACCTATGTTGCCCTCCTTGAGCTTTTCAATCACTTCGTCCCTGTGTATCCCTGTGAATTTTCTGTCAATCCTGACCGCATAAAGATGCCACGAATGGAGCGTATTCTCTTTTTCATAAGGAAGCGCAAGACCCGGGATATCTTTCAGTTTTGTTCCGTAATAATCGGCGATCTTTTTTCTTTCCTTCATGAATCCATCGGCCTTTCTGAGCTGATGTATCCCGATGGATGATGCGATATCGGTGAGATTGTATTTGAATCCTGGTTCGACAATCTCATAAAACCACGATCCTGATTTTGTAAACCTCTTCCAGGCATCCTTGCTGATGCCGTGGAGTGACATTATCCTCATCCTGTCCGCCCATTTTTCGTTATCCGTAGTGGCCATTCCGCCTTCGCCGGTGGTGATGGTCTTGTTCGCATAGAAGGAATAGCAGGCTATGTCCGCGCCTCTCCCTGCCATCTTCATCTTGCCTGAGGAATCTTTATAGTACGCCGGACAGCAGTGGGCGCAGTCTTCAACGATGAACAGATTGTATTTCTTCTTAAGTTTCAGAGCGGCTTCAACGTCAACAGGTTGTCCGCCGAAATGAACCGGGATTATGCCTCGCAGTTTCCCGTGCTTTTTCGGCACTCCTGAAACTTTCCTTCCGGCGTTAATATCCTTGATGATTTTTTCAGCCCTGGAAAAATCGATGTTGAAGTCGTTTTCATGGCAGTCGACAAGAACGGGAATTGCGTTGAAATATCGGACAACCTCCGCAGTCGCGGCGAACGTCATTGTCGGTACAAGCACCAGTTCTCCCGCCTTTAGTTCAAGTGCCTCGAGCGCAAGGTGAAGGGCCGCTGTGCAGGAATTCAGCGCAACTGCGAACTTCGCACCAGTGTATTTTGCAAATTCGGCTTCAAACTGTTTTGTACGCATGCCGGTTGTGAGCCAACCCGATTTCAGACAGTCCGTCACCTCTTTTATCTCTTCCTTGCCGATCGCCGGCCTGTGGAAGTTTATGAATTTCAATTCTTTTGTCATTTTAAAGTCCTTAGATTTTTTATGTCCTCAATGTCCCGTGGCCGACCTGAAGCTTTCTTGAGAATTTTCAGCCATTTGAGACTTACAAAATTGATGCCTTTAAATTTTTCCGAATCTTTGAACAGAAGTTCCGGATTTTTACCGGGGAACCCGGGAATATAATCGAAGATATCAATATATCCGTGTTTTGTATGGAGCATCATAAGATTGGTGATTCTTATGAATGACTCGTCAACAGGTATCAGTTCTTCAAGTTTTGTTTTCGGATCGATTCTTTTCCCAATCCTGCATGCTGCAAGCTCATTCAACGCATTAAATAGGGCAGCCTCACTTTTAGAGTTTCTCAAGAAAATTATGTCACAATCTTCCGTGGCTCTGACATAACCATGGAAGTTTACGGCGTATCCGCCTATGACCACAAAAGGGACTTTATAGTTTTTAAGCGTTTCTAATATTATTGAGAGGCTGCCATTTGCCATTTTTGAATATCATTCTTCTTTTATGGTTGTTCCGTTTGAGAAAATTATAATATCCTTCCTCCGACATCATTTTTAAAGAGTTTTCCATCAGGGCGGAGAAACGCTCCATGCGTTTAGCATGGCTCAACGCCTTAGTTTCTTTTAACATTCTTTTTTTTGCCGGGGCTGTAATCACGATATTCATCCTTTCAGGACGACAAATATAGTTCCAAGCAGGATTTTTACATCCGCCAAATTTTTATTTCCCAATGTCCCGTCTTATCGGAACCGATCCTGGAAATAATCCCATCTGCCTGCAACTTCTTGATAATCCGAGTTATTGTTCTGCGTGATTTATTCAATTTTAATGCAAGCTCATCAATCGTAATTCTCTGATTCGCTTTAATTAATTTTACAGTGCCGTTTACAGTGTCATTTACAATGTCATTGCTTTCTGGCTTCAACGGCTCTCCTTGCCGTTTTTTCAATGTCGTAAGAATTTCTTCAAGCATAAATTCAATAAATGGGCGACAATCCGTTGCTTTTGTACTTTGGCTTATGGCATCGTAATATTGTTGCTGATTTTCAAAGACGATGTTTTCAACAGGTAAATGGGCAAATATGGGGTGCAACTTACTCAATATCAGCGACTGCCAGAGTCTGCCCAATCGCCCGTTGCCATCTATAAAAGGATGGATGAATTCAAATTCGTAATGGAAAACACAACTTTTAATCAGTAAATAATCCTCCGATTTTTTTAACCAATCGAATAAATCATTCATTAGATGTGGAACATTGCCGGCAGGCGGAGCAACATGAACAGCCTTAGAGCCGGAAAAAACACCAACTCCGCTCCTGCGGAAATATCCAGCATCATCTACCAGCGCTTCCATCATTAAACCGTGGCCCTTCAATAAATCATCGACTCTGAAAGGATTTAAAGACGAAAAGGCATCGTAGGTTTTGATGGCATTTTTTACTTCCTGGATTTCCCGCAAGGGAGCTACCACCGGTTTCCCTTCGATAATGTCGGTAATCAAGCTTTCGGATAGGGTGTTACCTTCAATTGCCAAAGAGCCATGAATGGTTTTTATCCGGTTGATTTTGCGTAATAGCAGACCATCTTCCTGCTCCATCCGAATGGAGTAGCGTTCAATTTGCGCCGAAATATCGGCAATGAGATTGATCGACTTTGGACTAATGCTAAATGGCGGTTTATAACTTGATTTCATAACTTAATTCCCTTGTCTGACCCGCAACAATAATATTCACCCTTTCAATACGACAAATATTGTTCCAAACAGGATTTTTATATCATTCAGGAATCTTATTCTGCTGACATAATCCTCATATATTTCAAGCTTTCTCGGCAGGATAACATTCCTGTATTCTTCTTCGGGATTTGCGGCCCTGGCGAGGAGTTCTTCTTCATTCCTGAATTTTATTGAGGCGGGATCCGTTACTCCTGGACGAACCGTAAGGATTTTGTCCCAGCGCGTCTGATAAAGCCTGATGTAAAATTCGACTTCAGGCCTTGGACCGACAAGGGCCATTTCACCGCGGACCACATTTATCAGTTGTGGAAGCTCGTCCAGTTTTGTTTTCCTGATTATTTTCCCTGTCCAAGTTATCCGTGAACAGGAACCGGCATCAAAATCCTTGCCATCAGCTTTTTCTTTTACCGTCATCGAACGGAATTTGAATATGTCGAAATATTTGCCGTTCCTTCCTCCGCGTTTCTGTCTGAAGAAAACCGGACCCTTTGAATCCAATTTTATGAACACGGCGATGAAAAGGAAAAGGGGCAGGAGAAAGAGGAGCGCAATTCCTGCGATTGTAAAATCAAAGATTCTTTTGAAGAAAACAGAATACATTATTTATTGAGTTCTCTAATTTAACGTTAAGGAATTTCAAAGTTTGAATATAGTAATGCGGGCTTTAGCCTGCAATTTCACCTGTGTTTCCAGATTAATTTAACTACAGGCTGAAGCCTGTGTTACTTAAGTTGCGACTCTTTGGACGCCTAATTCCAAATTTCATGTCAAATTGATACTAAATTAACCACGAAGGGTATGAAGGATACGAAGGTCGGAAATAGGATAAGCCTAGCTCTCATTTAACTATTTCATCCCTTTATCTTCGTGCTCTTCGCGTCCTTCGTGATAGAACATGCGATTTGATTTATAATTGGTATAAGTTCACCGATTGCAAAAACCTGAAAGACCTTTAATGCGAGGGAAGTGAAAACTTTTTTCAAAAAGTTTTTGCTCTCGCCACAAATTCCTATACTTTTGTTATTACCTTGACTATTTTTGAAGAGGCATCACCGTTTCCGTACGGTTTGACACTGGTTTTTGCCGGTCTGTTTTTTGTGAAATCCGCAAAAGCCGCGGTTATTTTTTTCGAATCGGCGCCAGTGATCTTATTCCATCCAAGTGTGGCGGTTTCAACCCATTCCGTCTCCTCTCTCATCGTTATGCATGGAACCCTGTAGAAAAACGCCTCCTTCTGAACCCCGCCAGAATCTGTCAGGATAAACGAAGCATGTTTTTCCAGGAGAATCATCTCAAGATATCCCACCGGATCAATGAGTTTTACATTGCCTGAAAAGGAAAGCCCGTATTCATTTAAGAACTTTTTTGTCCTTGGATGAACCGGATAAAGCACCGGCATTGTTTCAGATATCCTGTTTACCGCTTTGACTATTTCGGTAAGGCATTTTTTGTGGTCGGTGTTCTCCGCCCTGTGGCAGGTGAGGAGGGCGTACCCGTTTTTTTCGATCGCGAACTTCGCAAAAGGGTCGTAGCGTTTCTCCGCGAATTCCGCAAATTTCAATGAACAGTCGAACATGACATCTCCGACAAGCTCTCCTGTCTTTCCGAGGTTTTCCATTTTGAGGTTGCACATGGCGGTTTTCGTGGAACAGAAATTTATTTCCGAAAGGTGGTCGGCGACAATCCGGTTGATCTCTTCGGGCATTTTCCTGTTGAATGATCTCATTCCGGCCTCGACATGGGCGATCGGAATATGAAGCTTTGAAGCACAAAGAGCGCCGGCTAGAGTCGAATTCGTATCGCCGTATATCAATACGAAATCCGGCTTTTCTTTCAGGAGTATGTCTTCCAGCTTTTCAAGCATCCTGCCTGTTTGGCGGCCATGGGAACCAGAACCTGTTTCCAGGTTATATTTTTCCTTTGGAACTTGAAGTTCCTTGAAAAATATGTCGGACATACCGGGGTCGTAGTGCTGTCCCGTGTGGATGATGACTTCGTTTATGGATTTGTGTTTTGCGAATTCCGCAGAAACAACGGCTGCCTTGACGAATTGGGGCCTGGCTCCGATTATTGTGCATATTTTCATAGGTGTTCTCGCAGATTAAATGTAATACTCAATTAAAATCAAAGAACACGGCAACAGAGTGCCGTGGCTACAATAAATCCAAGCTGTAGCCGCGGCACTCTGTTGACGCGTTCTTCCTCCAATCAATGTAATATTAGGTACAATATACCTTGGTTCAGGCAGGCTTGCAATGAAGGGGAGAGGTAAAATCAGTTCGCGGGAGGCGATATTTTCGCGATAATGTGGGTGCGGAGAACCGGGAATAATGTTTCAAGTATGTCGGCGGTAAGCATCGAATACGGGGCTATCGCCCTCGCCAGAGGAGGGGCGAATGTGATTTTCCG
>CAMCYE010000108.1 GCA_945883805.1 Victivallis vadensis
ACTGAAAAAAAGGGAAGTACCGTAGCGGTCATCGAATGCAATATTGACGATATGCCCGGTGAGGCGTTCACACATGTCGGCGACGGACTGCTCGGAATGGGAGCCCTGGACTATGCACTTATCCCTGTCATGATGAAGAAAGGGCGTCCAGGTGTGATTCTCCAGGTGATATGCAAGGAGGATGAAATTGCGAATTTCGCGGATTTCATATTGCGTGAGACAAGTACCCTTGGGGTCCGCTATAGAATGGAGGAAAGGATTATCCTGAGACGCGAAATCCGCAAAATAAAAACACCCTGGGGCGCAGTTGATGTCAAAATCGCGTTTGACTCCAGGGGCAATATATTGAAGAGCAAGCCCGAATATGAAAGTTGCGTAAGACTGGCGAAAGCCTCAAAAACAGGATATGCCCCTATGTTTGAAAAAATACGGGCACACATACAAAAAGGAATTGGCGAATGAGCATTATAAAAAAAGAACTCCTTGATATTCTCGTCTGTCCCGTGGATAAAAACCCCCTGAAGGCGCTTGAAAAGGAAATGAAGCTCGAATGCTCCTCCTGCGGCAGGAAATACCCCGTCAAGGATGGAATTCCGGTGATGCTCATAGACGCGGCGGAGATTCCAAAAAAAGCAAAAGAATAATAGGTCATAGCTCATAGCTCATAGCTCATAGCTCAGAGCTCATAGCTCATAGCTCATAGCTCAGAGCTCATAGCTCAGAGCTCATAGCTCATAGCTCATAGCTCATAGCTCATAGCTCATAGCTCATAGCTCATAGGTCATAGGTCATAGGTCATAGCTCATAGCTCAGAGCTCAGAGCTCATAGCTCACAGCTACCAGCTACCAGCTACCAGCTACCAGCCCTGCCCCTCGTAGCTCGCAGAGCGAAGTGGGGTCACAGCTCACTGGGCATCACGTATCTGAATCCGACATCGCTCGGGGCGACTGGAGTGTCGCTTGAATATGCGCAGTAGAGGAAGCGCCTGGTTGTTGACGCGCTCGCCCCCTTGATCTGGAAAAATGCACCGCCGTCAACAAACTTGCTTGATGTCATTTCACGCACATTCCCGCCCATGTCAAAAAGCCCGTAAACTGAAATATCCCTTGGCAAGGAACCGGGAGGGGCGAAATAACCGAAATCTTTTCTGGCGCCGGTATTTTCATTGATGTTTGCGTATTTCGCATTAAAACCGTTGCCCCACGGAAAATTCCTTCCGTCAACCCCCCTCGCCGCCTTTTCCCATTGTTCGGCGGATGGAAGCATAAATTTCCTCCCGGTTTTCCTGGACAGCCAGTCACAGTATGCCATGGCAGACTCGAGCAGGATTCCAACCACAGGCAGATTTTCCCTGAGAGGACTTATAAGTTTTCCATCGCTGTCCCAGGCATCGGCAAAAGCCCTTTCGGATGCGTCGAATATTATCTTGCTTACATGCTTTTCCTTTTCATCTTTAGTTTTAAGCTCTTTCCAGAATTCAAGATATTCCCCGAAAGTCACCTCGTATTTCCTGATGAAGAAACTGGGAATGCTTATTTCATGGGAACGGTAGTATCGCGAATTCTCCCCTCCGATGAAAAAATATCCTGCCGGTATATAAACCATGCCTGCCGGGACTGATTCCGGAATATGAATATTCGGATTTTCCTTTTCACCGTGGCTTATCATTACCGGATATGCGACTTCGGGACGGTTCCCATATTTGATTTTAATGATATAGGATCCTTTCGGAATCATGAATTCATTCACAGGCGACAATCCAAGCTCCCTGTTTTCAACTTCGGACAGTATCCCGTCGCCTTTGTCGGCAAGCTTACACAATGTAACCGATGCGCCCGCAGGCTCAGTGGAAACCCTCATGCGTCCGTCGCCTTTGACAATATCCGCAAAACCCAGGATTATATTCTTGTTTTCCGGCGAGAGATTTTCAAAATTTCCGGTCTGCTGACGGATGAAGTTTATCCATTTTTCAGCACGTTCGTAATTCTGGACGAGAATGGAATAGCGAATCCGGTTGACCATGATGTCCGTTAACCCCTCTCTCAGGGGCAAGGTCCGGCTATAGGCTTTCGGAACGGATTTATACAGGAGGACGGATGTCTCGTATTTGTTTTCAGCATTTATGTAGAGCGCACTCAGTTTTTTTGAAAGCTCCTGCTCTTTTTCAGATTCTTCCCTTACAACCCTTTTAGAGGCGATGGCATCAAGCTCACTGTATGTCTGAGTCGCATTGCGGAGTTCCCGGCTTCCCTCAATCCTATTTTCATCGGCTGCTGTGATTATCGTCTGATACTGAATGAAAAATATCAATTTGACCAGCAGGAATCCGGCAACCACAATAAACACGGCGGCGGCACTGGTCGAAGAGACTGCCGGATGCCTCATGCACAGTTTGCGGAACTTCACAAGGGCGGAGTCAGGATGGGCGGAAACGGAAAACCCCTCAATGTAGTTTCTCGTATCCCTTATCAGTTCCGGAACACTTTGATAGCGCTCTGCCTTCTCCAGGGACATCGCCTTGAGACAGATTGCTTCAAGCTCGCGTGGAATTTTATGTTTCGGGCATTTTTCCCTGGGATGGACCAGATTCCCCTTCTGCACATCCGCGAGAACCTTGTAAACATCCTCCCCGGTATAAGGAGGGGAATAAGTCAGTATCTGATAAAGTATGGCTCCAAGACTGTAGATATCGCTTTTCTCATCAAGCTCGAGAACTTTCCCATCCGCCTGTTCCGGAGGCATGTAATTCGGGGTTCCGCTTATGGTGCCGTCCGTAGTCATGGAGCTGTCCCCGTGAAAACGACACTCTCCCTTTTCAGCCGCAAAATCCCGATATTTATCCTCTTCCGTGCTGTCAAGATGCTTCGCAAGGCCCCAGTCCATGACAAGGACCTCCCCGTAGTCGCCTATGAGGATGTTATGCGGCTTCAAATCCCTGTGGATTATCTTTTTGTCGTGGGCGAATGAGACTCCGTTGCATATGCTTATGAATATTTCCAGAAGATGTCGCCTGGTATATTTCTCGCAGTATCCCCTGTCTCCCTTTTTCAGGTTTTCAATCACCTCATGAAAATTATCGCCCTTTACTTTTTTCATGGTGAAATAAACGCCGACGCCGTCCATCACCCCCATCTCATGGACGGGAATGACATTTGGATGCTCTATCTTGGCGGTGGCCCTGGCCTCTCGGATAAACCGTTCAATGTCGGGAAGCTTGCCCTTGCTTTCCCCCCTTAGCATTTTGACGGCCACATCCCTGTTGAGGTTCGGATCATGGGCGCTGATCACAAGTCCGACTCCTCCAAGCCCTATCGTGCGAACTTGGGTATAATGACTGGAGGGAACTGAAGTCCTTATGTCAAAAATCTTTTTCACCTCATTGAAATCCACTGGCGCGGCTGAAGATTCACCAACACCGCCAATCGACATGGTTTTTGCCGGAGCCGGCTGGAACGGAACGGTTTTCTCATTTGTACTGTTATCGTCCATCATTTATCCTTCTCGGCGGCAATTCTGGCCTTTTCGGATTTTACTTTTTCAGACACCTGCATTCCCCATTGCATGCTTGCCTTTCTAAGTTCCATGACAACGGGAAAGCTTTTCCTGACTATTGATTGTCCTGCAGGGGAAGAGTAGAAATCAATCATTGCGTCAAGCTCAGCTTCGGTATATTTTTCCGTATAAATCGGGACGAAGTAATCCATTATGCTATCCGAAGTAGCAAACTTGAAGTAAAGCTCCTTGTCTTCAAATGGAACAGGATACTGTTTTATCCCCTCAATGAGGGCGTCAACATAAGTCTGGACAGCTCCGGAGATCTCCAGGACTTTAATGGCCTTCTCCTTTTTCCCCTCTTTTTCCTTTACCGGATTTTGGGCATCGCCGCCGAGCAGAACAAAAGACAACGAGAAAAACATAAAAAACGCGACAAGAGTTACAGTCATGAATCTTACATTCATTGCAGACATCCCTTAGTTTAATTAGAGGTTGCCCGAAAAGGTACTCTCAAAATGAAATTTGTCTTAAAAAGTAACACAGACATTCCTGTCTGTGGGTTCAAATTTCATTTTCTGTCACAGACAGGAATGTCTGTGCTACCCCCTTTTCAAGCAGGCTCTAATTAGAAATATCCAATATCCAACACGGAATATCCAATGTCCGAGTTAAAATTCTCAGAAATTTAATTCCAATGGAAATTGGAAATTGAGTGCTGTGCCGTGGCGCAGTTTAAACGAAACCTGGCTGTTCATGTTTGATTCATCCAAAAAAAAACCCCGTCTTGCGACGGGGCCGATTTTCATTCAATTAAGCTTTTGGGCAGCCGAGTTTCTCATATGCCGCCTTGTTCAAAAATTTTGTGAGGTTTGTCCCGTCGTCATCCTGAGCACGCACGGCGTAGCGTTCCTGGACTCCCTTGCTTGTCTTCCTCTTGTAAACAACTTTCTTGCAGTTGGCGTCGGCAACCGTCACGGCCTCGCGTTTTTTCACGTTGTAGAAATTCATACTCCCCTGATTCCTTTCACTTTTAAGTTAAAAACAAGCACCACGCTCCATATATACTATTTGAAAATATTGAATTCAAGTCCAACTCAAAAAAAATATTATTGACTTTTAAGGAGGACTTCCGCCAGTCTTGACGCCACGACTTCCAGTCCATACTCCCGTTCAACAAATTTTCTGCCTTTCAAGCCGAGGTTCCTGCGAAGTTCGCAGTTGTCTAGAAGTTTCAGCATCTGAGAGGCGAATTGCCCATTGTCCGAAGCCGTGAGACAGTATTCCCCGTTTCCGGCAACCTCTGAATTCATGCCTACCGGCGAACATACGGAAGGTACGCCGGCCGCAAGATACTGGAGAAGCTTATAGGAGGCTTTCCCTTCGGAGAAGGGATCGCCGGAAAGGGGCATTATGCCTATGTCGAATTTTCCCAGTCCCGTGTTCTGGTTCTCAAGGCTCCACCGGACAAATTCAATATTGATTCCCTCCTGCCTGTACGGCTCATCGGAAATCACCCTGAGCACAAAATCTCTTTTTGAACGCAATTCCGTAAAGGCCGAAGAAATAAGTTCAAGATATCTCAGCGTGCTTTTTGTCCCTATCCAGCCGACGACCGGAGGAGACGACAGATTATAATCCGCTTTCGCGACAAAAGAGCCGACATCGACGGATGACGGGATTATTTCCACGGGCACGGACTTGTCAAACTCCCGGACCTTTCCGGCAAGGACATTATTTGCGGCCATGATGAGATCCGAACCGGCGACTGTACGTTTGAATTTCCCCTTCCTGGTCGAACTTTCGTAATCTGCCGGATCAGGGGAACAGGAGGCGTTTTTATAATAAATGGCGTCGTCAAAATCAAAAACCAGCCGTTTTGCATTTTTTCGGAGTTCATGGAAATCAAACATGGAAAGGAGTCTTTTCTGAAGGACGGTCACGGGATAGTCTTTCGCCTTTTTGAAAAGCTTGCGGCGTTTCCAGAACGAACCGGAAAGGATTTCGACATCCGGCTCTATTCCTTTTTCCCTGAGCAGGGGAAGCAAATCAAGCATCCTGATTCGCGAACTCGGCGTCTTCCCTGATTTAAGCAGAAATAAAACCTTCATCGGTCAATTCTTTCGTAAAATATGAATGGGTTATCATAGCATCCATACTCACTTTTTCCAGTTTTCCATTCAACGAATGAAAATCTATAGGTTATACATCGTTTTGCTGTAGTAGCACAGTCCGCCGAGGCGGATTACCTGTATTTTCCTGGGACGTCTCACCCATGGTACCGAGGTATGGCGTTTTCGATGAAAACGCCTCGAGACGGTTTCATCGAAACCGTCATACCTGAACAGATGTAGCATTATTGCATAATAATGCCAAAATAATAATCATTTTTACAAGCAAACCACACTATTTATTGGTAATATTATGTTCATAACAAAAATATGGGAGGTTTTTCATGGATAGGAAATTTTATCTTGATCTTGCCAAATCTGGAGCGGCGTTTCCAATCGGAACGGATCTGATAGTTCACGAAAGACAGGATCCTAAAAACACCATGCTTGACGGTGTGCTTCTCGGGAAGGCGGTGGAAGAAGCTTCCAGGCGTTATCATACTCCTCTTGCTTTTCCCCTGATGGATCTCAAACTTGAGAAGGCGCTTCTGCTTGACATTCTCGGAATACCTCTGGATAAAGTGGATACTTATCATTTCGAGACATGTCCGCCGGACGAGATGATTGAAAAAGTGAAAAAAGAACTTCCGCACCGCACCTTGCCGCGTATCCAAGCGACATGTGATGCAGTAAAATATATTGCTGATAAAACCGATCTCGTACCTGTCGGCATGTGCATCGGGACATTTTCACTGATGACAAAGCTCATGACCGATCCGATAACCTCCGTTTACATGCTTGGCATGGGGATTGAGCCCGAAGAGGAGGAAAGTGTGGGGACGGTGAAAAAGACACTGGAGATCGCCTCGATGATTATCCAGAGATACATAACCATGCAGATTGAAGCCGGCGCAAAGGCGATAATCATGTGCGAGCCCGCCGCAAACAAAGTCTACATTTCACCTACCCAGGTCGAAGAAGGTTCCGACGTGTTCGATCGTTGCATCATGGATTATGCGTTCAGGATCAAGGCACTCCTCGACAAACACAATGTCGATCTGATTTTCCATGACTGCGGAGAACTGACGGATTTCATGCTTGAAAAATTTGCCACGCTCGATCCCGCCATGCTGAGCCTCGGAAGCTCGCGCAAACTTTGGGAGGATGCCAGAATCACCCCGAAGACAACAGTCCTGTACGGTAATCTCCCCTCAAAGCATTTTTATTCAGATGAGAGAATCACCAAGGAGCAGGTCACGGTCCTTTCCCGCGATCTCATCAAAAAAATGAAAGAGGCGGAACATCCCTTTATTCTCGGAAGCGAGTGCGATGTTCTCAGCGTTCCCGAATCCATCAAGACCATCAACGACAAAGTGAACGCCTTCGTGGGCTGTTCCTGCTGCAGGTGATTTTTCCCGTCCGGGAAAAATTCACATGGACTTGAAATTACAAGATTTCAGACGACAAGATCGTCTTCATCCTGTGGGTTTTGCCGGGACTGACCGTGATTCTGTCAGTTGCGGCGTTTGCAGTCTCGACACAGACCATTTCAGGATACTCGTTATCCCCGAAGTCGGTCATTTTTGCGGATTTCGCAATCCACGGATTCCAGACGACCGTTGTTCTGCTTCCTTCCTTTGATATTCTGATTTTCCTCTCAAATCCCGGATCAGATATCACGCAGTCGCTGACGGTTCCGGAGTAGACTCTGTCAACTTCGGAATTGAAAAGATTTGGCCCCGACTGGATTCTATTTTCCCTTATTCCGTCTACAGTCTCAAAGTATCCAACCTGTTCGAGGCCGAAAATGGAAACTTTCCGTATATCAGATACGGAAAAGTAGGAATGAAGGGCCTCGGTCAAGTTGAAGTCAGTTTTACCGGAATTTAAAGTGCTGAGTTCGACTTCAAGTTTTTTCCCGCATTTTACAGACAATTCAAGGTCGAAAGGCTGTGTCATGAACTTTTTGCCGGAAATATCCTTGTCGCTCAACGAAAGAACCAACTCTGTAAAGCTTTCCTCTTCAGAAACGGATTTCACATTCCATTGCGATATTCGCGCAAAACCGTGGGATGGCATTTCCTTGTCTGAAGGATGGGCGCCGAAACATGGCCAGCAGACCGGGATTCCCCCGCGTATCGGCTTTCCTTCCTCGAAATAACTGAATTTGCTCATCCACAGCAGATCGTCCTTCCCCGCGGGCTTGTAACTCATGACATGTCCGCCGTAAAGGCTTACAACGCATTCGGACAAACCATTTCTGACAACTGCATTTACAAATCCGCCCTTCCCCGATATGAATTCAACTTTCCCGGGAACCGAATACTTCCGTTTTAACTCTTCAATTTTATTCATATATACTCTTCTTTCTGTGGTTTTGATTTTTTGAATTAGGCGGCCAAGGGCCGCAACTTATACTAAATATAAAGAACAAATTGACATAGTTTTTTATAAATTTACACATAATTTATCTGCGAATAATATGTTTCCTATTAATAAGGGACTATAAATTGAAAAAATCCGGAATAATATCCATGAAACTCAAAGACAGACTGCTGAAAATTTATTTGATTCTTGAGAAGACTTACGGGGTTCAGGAATGTTTTCTCCGGCATGCCGACCCCCTCCAGCTTATGGTGAGCGCCATACTGTCCGCACAGTGCACCGACGTTAAAGTCAATGCGGTTTCACCGGGGCTGTTCAGAAAATACCGGAATGTCCGGGACTTTGCCGGGGCCGACATCGGGAAATTCCAGAAAGACATAAAATCAATCGGGCTTTTCCGTGCAAAATCAAAAAACATCATCAATGCATGCAGGAAAATAATAAAAGATTTCAACGGCAGGCTCCCTTTTGAAATGGAAAATCTTGTGACTCTTCCCGGTGTTGGGCGCAAGACCGCGAACGTGATCCGCTGCCATGCCTTCAATCTTCCGGGTTTTCCGGTTGACACCCATGTCATAAGGCTTACAAACAGGATCGGGGTTGCGGACATGGAGAATCCTGAAAAAATAGAGATGCTTATCAATAAAAATATTCCGAAAGAATACTGGTGTTCATTCTCCCAGCTTTTCATCTCCCACGGCAGAAACAGATGCAAGGCCCGGAATCCGGACTGTGCAAACTGTGAAATCCGCGACCTCTGTGATAGAATGAAGGTTTTTTAATTAAGCGGCCAGAGCGCCGCAACTTTTTAAAATAGTTACAGAGATACAAAGGCACATAGGCACAAAGTTTTCGAAAAATGCAAAATTAAACAAAAGAACAGCCCTTACGGGCTTGACTACTAACGAATTCAGAATTTGTTCGTAGTTAATGCCGTAAGGCATGTTCTTGGAATTTTTCTTAATTGTTTTTTCAGCATCTTTGAAATTCCTGCACCTTAAAGTAACTCGGGCTTTCCAGCCCGAGGCTGATCTAGTTTCATAACTTTGGAAAAGAAGCATCTCGGGCTGTAAAGCCCGAGTTACTTTAATTCAACTTTGAAATTCCTATGCGTCAAGTTAAAAACTCCCGGACTTTCGAACTCCCGAACTTCCAAACTTGATCCCATGCTCCCTGCTGTTTATCCTTTTTGCTTGCCGATACGACTTGGAAAATTTCCAAAAAGATATGATTTGCCAGCCTTGAATTTGTTTCAGTCCTGCATATTGTAGGCGGTGCTTTAAATAATTCACTAGCGTATATGAAGGAGAAATAAGATATGCCGGAAATTCAGGATGATTTAGAATTCAAGTGCCCATCATGCGGGGAAGCTCTCATCGAAGAGATAATTGACGGCGCAACCGTGCGCAACCAACTCGTCTATCTGAGCCCCGAAGGCGACCATGACTACGATATGAATCCCATCATAGAAGGCGGGATAATAAGGGAATACCGTTGCGCCAAATGCCTCAGGCCGATCCCATGCGAACCCAATGCGCAGGCTCTTGC
>CAMCYE010000109.1 GCA_945883805.1 Victivallis vadensis
TGACATCGACTGCGAAATTCGCAAACCCCTTGATTTTTTTCATCGGATCCGGAATCGCTTTGCCAGTCTTCGCATCATAAGTTTCAGAAAGGCTGTCAACAATCACTCCGCTTGAAGATATGACACAACTCCCGTTATTGTTGCCGGACCGTATGATCGGAAGCCTGGTCTCGACAGCCCTGAAAACCGCATGGGACAAATGCTGTTCCGGTTCGGAACTTTTCGGGTACCAAGCGTCATTGCTGATTATTATCAGGAGGTTCGCCCCGGCAAGCGCGCAGTTGCGTGAGATTTCCGGAAACACATCCTCATAGCAGATGTTCACGGTGGCCCTGACATTCTCCTTGATGTTGAATACGGTATGCCTTTTCCCGGGGCTGAGGCTCCTTCCCATCCCGAACTTCTCCTTGATCCACGGATAATATTCGCCCCACGGAGTGTATTCGCCGAAAGGAACCAGATGGATTTTATTGTAGGTGTCGACAATGTTGGATTCGGAATCGAGCAGTATCGCACTGTTGTAGATCGGAATGTCCTCCGGTTTCCGTTTCTGTCCATAGGATTTGCCGAAATCAATAGTGCCTATGAGGAACGGTATCCTGCTTTTGGTTATTATCTGTCCGAGCCTGAACCTGTATTCGGCGCCGAACGGATGCCCGAGATTGTACGGAATGGGGACTGCGGTTTCGGGCCAGATGACAAGATCCGGCCTTGTCATGACGGCAAGCTCGGAAAGGCCCAGATATTCGTCAAGCGCGAATTTCGCCTGCTCGTCATTTGCCATTCTGCACTGCGGGATGTTCCCCTGTAAAACTGCTATGTTGACTTTCACCTTGTCCTGGGAATTATTCAATCTGATCGAGGATGAAGTCCCGTAGAACACCGAAATCATTATAAGCATGATGGCAATATAAAAGGGAAGCGGGCGTTCATATTTGCCCTTGAGAAAAACATTTTTCCAGACATCAAGGGAAAGGGCGACTGAAATATTGAAGAAGAGAAGGAGAAAGCTGAGCCCGTAGACACCCGTGAATTCGCAGATCTGGAGCATCGGCGTATTCTTCCACTGCGTAACGGCAAGGAGGTTCCACGGGAAACCGGTTCCTATCCATGTCCGTATCCATTCAAGCACACACCACCAGGACGCCAGCACGAGGACAAAAAGACATTCCCTCACATAACTCTTCTTCTCCGTGCGGCAAAACCGGGTCTCCGCGTCAATCCCCTTCAACTGGACATCGGCAGGAACGAAAAGATATCTCCTGAGCAGGGGCACCGACGCAGCCCAGAAGGCGGGAAAAAGTGCGATAATCGCAGCAAGGGCGAATGGAACGAACGGCTCGATTTCCCTGAGAAAGAAAAAAGAAGTGCATGACCACGCATATCCCCATATGAAACCGTCAAGCCACGCCCGCACAGGTGTCCTGTCCTTGACCAGGAAAAACAGCGGTATTATCCCCACCCATCCGAAAAACTCCCAGTTGAGCGGTGGAAACGCGGACGCATACAACAATGCCGAAAACACAAGCAGAACCACCCTCAGCAGGCGTCTCCTCGGGCTGACAAGCCATGCCAAGTTCCCCTCGCGTTTCGCCTTGCCCGCAAGCTCAGCCTCACGAAGCTGTCTTATTGGCGTTTCACCCGTTTCTGTTTTATTCTCCATAAGCCGTTAAAACTATTTGAGAATTCAGCAAATGCAATTAAGGGAACCTCTAAAAATTCGCATTTGGCGCGTTGCGGAAGATTTTTGAAAGCTCAAAAAGAATTTCTGAACGAAGGCGTATCAAGCGATACGCCGAGAGAAGAACATTATTTCTTGAGCCAAAAAGATCCGCAACCCGACTTGTCCCGGCGTAGCATCCCAGCGAAGCCGGAAGGGAGACAGATTCTTATGGATTCCGCCATCGTCGCAAATCCAGTCACAGCCCGCAACGGGGCTGCTCCTGGCGTTTGCTCCTTGTCGGCTCTCCATAATCTCCTGTCTCGCGCCATATGCCAATTTTTAGAGGTTCCCTTGAGTAAACGACATAGTTTACTTAATACGTACGACTGGAGTTGTCTTATCATCAGCATCAATCAATGCCGTCATGACTGTTTTATCATCATCAAACGTGGATGCTGCAAACTTGGGATTCATGGTGGCTTTCAATGCGATGTCTGTGTAATAAGGGTCAAGGATCCTCGCAACTTCCAGCATGCTTGCCGGACGTTTTGCCGGGTCTTTTTCCAGACAGCGCATGACAATGGCGGCCAATTCATCTTCGACCGTGGCGCAAAACTTGCGGATGTCCGGCGCCGGATTGTTAACGACCTGGTTCATTACGGAATGGATACTGTCACCAGTGAACGGCGGTCTGCCGCAAAGCATCGCATAAAGGGTGGCGCCAAGGCTGTAAATATCCGATGAGGAATCCGCACTTCCGCCTTCACACATTTCTGGGGCGAGATATGCCGGAGTGCCTATGATCACGCCGGTCATGGTCAGGTGCGGCGAATCGAGCTTCTTGGCGATGCCGAAGTCTGTGAGTTTCGGAATTCCAGTATTGGTCAACATCACGTTGCTGGGCTTTATGTCACGGTGGATGACTCCGGCCTCATGCGCTTTTACAAGCGCCCTGGCGACGGCTCCTCCGATCTGCCTCACCTCCGTACTGGAGAGCCGACCTTTTTCCTTCATGACATTGTCCAGCGAAGGGCCGGTGATAAGTTCCATGGCGTAATAAGGACACTTGTCAATATCCCCCGCATCTATAATCCGTATGATATTCGGATGATCCAGCTGGCGCAGGAGATCCGTTTCCATGAGGAACCGGATCAGCGATTGTTCGTCTGCGGTGAATTGCGGCAGCAACTGTTTCAGGGCCACTTCCTCCCCGGTACGCGGATGCGTGGCGCGATACACCACGGCCATGCCGCCGCGCCCAAGTTCTTCATGAAGGATATACGGCCCTATCTTGGTTTGGAGAACCAACGTCTTACGCATACGCAAAGATACCATGAAAAACGTCAGGGGGATGGCGGCAAGCGGATAGCTGACATCCATGACAATCTCATATTTGTACATCAGACAGATGCTCAGGCTGATTATCATTGTGCTGGATATTGCGAAAGCCGCCCACAGGAAATACGCCGACCTGAACATCGCCAGATATCCTGCAACGCACACCAGCGCCAGTATTATGATTATCTGCAGTAGTTGCGGCATTCTTTCAATACTGCTCTTTTTAATGAGCGTTCCCAAAATGTTGGCCTGGACTTCTATTCCAGGCGACGGACGCGCTGAGGCGGACATGGGAGTTGCGAAGAAATCATGGGAGTCGCTGAAAGTCGCACCTATGAGTACGATCTTATTTTTGAACATCTCCTTTTTGGCGATGCCGTTCAAGACCTGATAAATCGGAACCGAAGGAAATACGCCCGGTGCGCCGAAATAATATATGAATTCCATTTCAGAATCCGTAAAGTCAGGCAGTTTTCCGAACGCACTATTGTATATTTCCACCGCAAATGACGGAAACCGCCCATCCTGATGCCGGTAAAACGGTTTGAACTGTCTGATGATCGAGCCGGAACCATATTCCAGATTTACTACGCCAGCTGCGGATACCGGCCTGAAAATCGGCTGAGGCAAGACTAGCCGGTTGCCGCTGAAACTCATTTTGTCGGCGGCAAAACTGCGGTTCAAATATTCCAGTTTTGAAGCAATGACCACTTTACCGTTTTTTTTCATCGCCTCTGAAAGCACCGAGTCGGATTCCAAATCCGCCGAGCTTTCAATGAACAGAAGGTCAAGCGCTATCGACTTTGCCCCCGCACCGGAAACATAGTCTATCACCGTAGCAAACAAACGACGATCCCATGGCCACCGCTTTCCGACTTCCGCCAACGACTCCTCGTCGATTGTCACAATGACTATGCCGGTATTTTCCGCTTCAACAGAACCGCCTGCCGAAAGTCCCAGGAAAGCATCGTATATCCTGTCGTCCACAGCACCCAGGACCCGGAAGAAGCACATTCCAACCAGAATAATCCCGGCAATCGCGCAGATGGCGCAGTTGAGGAAGACCTCCCTGCTGGAATCCTTCTTGATTATCATTTATCTGGCGCTTTCCTTTTCCGCCTTCGCATCATTCTGCAAATCCTGCAGCTTGTAGAGCGACTCGACATCGTCTTCTCCCGGCATCTTGTCGATGCCGAGTGAATACAATATGACATATTCGCCGCCTGCCGGAGTTCTCTTTAAGTATACGCCATATTTTCCGCCAAACGGATCTTTGAGGTTGGAGTCGAGGTAGGGGCCTTTCCAATTTGGAATCTTGGCGCCGGCGCGGTCTTCATCCTTGAGCAGGCAGTTCAGCGAGGTCGGGGAACCTTTGCGTACCTGGTTGCCGGCAATATCCTTGTTCGGAACATAGCCGGTGTCGGCATAAAGCCGCGCTATGGCCTTTTTGAGTTTTTTGAAATCCTCCTGCACAATCCTTTCACCTTTTATCTGCGCGCCAGCCTTATTCACAATATCCGTCGCCTCATTGAGCTGCATGTCGTTCATTTCCTGCATCCCCCTGGCGGCGGGGAACATGGCTGCCACCCCGAGGTTCAGTATATTCTGCTGAAGTTCGCGTTCACGCTGGATCTCCTCAAGTTTCATCTTGACCGGATCCTGTATCGGTTTATTGAATAAAACTATTATTTCAAAATTCGGCTCAACTGTCTTTGTATCCGGCCCGGAACGTCCAGTCACGTCCACCGAACCGTCCCACACACCGATCCTGGCATCATTGGTCTTTGCATCGGAAACGACATAGAAAGATGTTCCGCGGACTGCGGCGACAGCAGCCGGGGCGTCAACGCTCAACGTGGATTTCTCATCACCCTCGTTCTTCCTTATCCGGTTCCACACAGTCCCGAAAAACATTTTGAGCTTTACGTTGAAATTCTGCCCGCTGCGATCAATGGAAGTCAAAGCAACACTGCTCAACTCGTGGATCATGATCACGCCTTTTCCGGGTATTTCCATGCTTACCGAGGACTTCTCCTTTGTTTCGATGAAGGAGTCTTTACCAAGTTCCGCCTTCTCCTGAAGCGGACTCCACTCGCCCTTTTCTCCTGATTTGCATGAAACAGTCCCGGTCACCTTCAGGACTTTCGCCGTGATCTCATCTGCGCTAAGCCCCGTCCCCAGCAATAAGACAATCATTGCCACCGATAAAAACCCTACCGTCCTCATGATCCCCTCCATTTTTTTGATCCGTTTTCATTTTGCATGGGTAAACAGGACAAGACATAAATATCCAATATGACATCATCCCAGTTCCAAATTCCGCCATAATTAGAGCCCACTCGAAAAGGTTTTCAGGAACAGCTCTTACGAGCTTGACTACCAACAAATTCGCCTCAAATCCAGCATTTATTGTTTGTAGTTAACCCCGTAAGGGGTGTTCTTCCTAACCCTTTTCGAGCAACGTCTAATTAGCTGACACATCCGTAAGGTATCAATCTTGCTGGGGAATACAAATTCCCCGTGCAATTACTCCATCTTCCCGTAAAACCCGGCTTCCCTGTCGGACAGTTTTCCGGACTTGAGCATTTTGTCCAGTTTCCCCATGTTCACGTCACGTGGCGCCCCGGACATGTTTTCCTCATCGGCGACGGAAACTTTTTCCGGAGCCGGATTAACTGGCTTTTCCTCCATAGGCGGGAGCCGGAGCTGTTTCATTACCGGCGGACTCTCGCCTGCCCTGCCGAATAAATTATAAAATTCACGGACGGAATATACGGTCAGCAGAAATGCTGAAATAAGGGCAAGGAAATATCCGTATCGCCTGTATTTCAAAACAGCGGCTTCAGGTCTTCCATATCTGCAAAGCAGGGAAACAGGCATGACGGTAAACATGAATATCATGAAAAAAATCAATGTGCCGCCAGCGCCCCAGACCGGAATGACAAGGACTCCGCAAATGAATGCCCCAAGCGCGGCTCCGACATGGTCGGAAGTTTCAAGCATGCCGCCTGCATCAAGTTCATCATATCCCGATTCCCGCAGGAAAAATGCCGCCGCCGGAAAATAAAGCCCACTGCAAATCCCGGTCATACCGAAAGCCAGAATGAAATATGCGTATGTCCATTCGGACATCCGCATGTACAATATCAAAAAAAGTATTGCGACATGGAGAGTTACCGCCAGATTCAGCAGCAGCCCTGATTCGATCTTCACCCTGTTGAAAAGATATCCGGCAATGGCCGCTCCGAGAGAAAGCCCAAGCATAAAAACCGCTGAAACCACGCCGACATTGAGATAGAGGGATCCCAGACAGGTCTGAAAGAGATACATAAGCACAATGACCGTGCCTATGCTCACAAATCCCGCACTGAATATCACCCAGAGGCTTAAAATGCGCCCCTGCTTCCTCCCGTCACCCCAGGTTCTGAGAATATGGACCATCAGGAGCAATAGAAACAATGCAAGCGGTATTGCCGGAAAAATTATCCCCCTGCCCAGGAATTTTTCAACAAGTGACGTCAATCCGATCCCCGACTGTCTAGCTGAAAAAAGGAGCCCGAAAAGATAAGCTGGAGGATTGGCGTCAGTGTTCAACAGGATTGTTCCGGACATTCTGACCGATTTATATCTTTCAAGCGCCATTTCCGCCCTGTCGGGAATATAAAGTGACAGAAGTCCCTCTGGAGGAAAAAGAGAGGAGGCATCTTTGTTCAATGCAAGACGCTTGACAAGAATCCCCGGTTCGCCTGAAAGGCCGGAGAAATCAGAAGCGAGAAACCAGGTGGTATCTCCGGGAACAATTTCAATACGGGAAAATGTCTTTTCCAGAGTTGTCCTGGCCGATGCCCCCACAAAAGCCAGTTCGGGACCGATAATGTTCTCTCCACCGCTCAATCTTATTCCAAGCAGGCCGTTTGCGGCGATTGAACTTTTGACAAGCCCGTTGAATTCCAAAGTGAAATATCTGTTGAGGATTGAGCTTGTGACATCCGGGACATTTACAATCACAATATCATAATAGTTTTTCTTCTTCGAGAGAAACTCCCTTATGTCTCCTTTTTCAAGAGGGTGGAACCGCCTGTCGTCAATCCTTAGATTTCCGGGCATATGTTTGTTTATTTCAAAGACATATCCGTTGTCATAATGAGCCCAGGTCACATCAGAGATCTGCGGAATCCGCAAAATCTCGCGGCAGAGGTTCATGCCGGAACCGATAACCAGGACTTTTTCCGCCCCGGGGTTTTGCGCAAGATGAACGGCGATTATTTTCCAGGCGGTCTCCGTATCCGGTATCGCCTCGCATGCGCTTCCTTCACGGCAGACAGTCCATTGTCCGTTGCAGGAGCCGTAAAGATATTCCGCCTGTGCGGTCTGGAACGCTCCGCTGTACGACTCGGACGGAAGCAATTTTGTCCACTTGAGAATCCTGACCGATTCAATAAGCTTGACATCGCCCCTGAAGACGATGCAGGAAATCAGGATCAGAGGCGGGATTAAACCCGGATAATTTCTTAACTTCAGGAAATAAAAAGAGAGTGCGAGAATAAATCCTATAATGAAGAATACCAGGAACGTGTTGAATCCGCCAACGAGCATCATTGTAACCGCAAGCCCTCCGGCAAAACTTCCCAGCGACTCGAGAACATAGACTTGGGCCACGGGAAGTTTTCCGGCCTCCCTGAACCACTTGCACGCCAGGGGAAAAACAAAACCTGTCACAAAACTCAACGGTGCGTTCACCATCAGCGACCAGAACATCATCTTCCCGATCGGAAAAAGCTCGTACACCTCGACACCGGCGCACTTCCTCATGTTCAGGATCAGAAGATACTGCAGGATGAAGGCAGGAATATACGACAGGATGATCAGCGGAGTCCAGTCTGCGAACTTCGCAAAATAATTCCCGAATTTTACACTTATCCATGCCGCGAGGGCTATCCACAGGAACCAGGATCCGAAAAACATTCCGACCGCAATGTCGTTGCTCTCAAACGCGCTTATGAACTCCCGGAACAGCAGAGCCTGCGCCGCAATCGCAAAGAAGCCGATTGAAAAAACCGCAAAACTTTTTTTGAATTTATCCATAAGAAATTTTATCTCCACGCAGACCTTTCCTGTAGTTTTTGCATTCATCGGAGAAGGAACGCGTCAGCAGAGTGACGCGGCTACAGGCTAAGCCTGGATTTGATGTAGCCACGTCACTCTGTTGACGTGCTCTTTGATTATAAATTAGTATCATTTCCCCTCTTCCCCGAACACTTCGGCCTGAAACGTCAGAAAACTCGCGCCGTCCCTCCATGCATTTTCAGGAAGACCGGCTTTCCGTGAGAGGGCGCTGAGAGTCTGTTCAAGAGTCCACCCCTGCTCTGTCGCAACCTGCGGGAGGAAAACCGCCGAACGCATGCTTTTTTTTAGAACCATCCCATCTATTCCGATTTTTATATCCCTGTATGAAGAAACTCCCCTTGGCGGAGTAAGTGCCGAAATCTCAATGGCAAGCCTCCCTGCCTCGCCTTTCCCGACAGGTTCGAAACGCGGATCCCTGACGGCCGCCGCAACGGCGTGGAGGATGACGGATTTATACAATGGCTGGCTCGGGAAAATTTCCCCTATGCATCCGCGAAGTTCACCGTTTTCCTTAAGTGTCACAAAACAGGCACGTTCTTCTTTCACCCCGTCCGTCAGCACAACGCCCAAGTCGGACGGTTCGGGTATCTTCCGCTTTTCCAGATAAAACACGATTGTTTTTCTCGCCAAAGAGAGAAGCGCGTTTTTATCTTCGACGGTCAGCGTGCCGGCTTTATTATTTTTTTCAGGCCCCTTGCGTTCTCTCCATTTCCCACCGAAAGCAATGGAAAAATAACTTACCGAACTGCTGTAATTTTTCATAACTTCGCCTGAAGTCGTATAAGAGATCTTCACGGCATTGGAATTTTCCGGCAGCATTGAAAGGAGCGTTTCTATCGGGACATAACCGCAGATGGTATCTCCTGTTTTTTCAATGTATTTCGCAAATCCGTCAGCGTCCTTTTTCCGGATCATCTCATAGGCGCCGAAATCAAGCTCCTTCAATTTAGCC
Organism: Victivallis vadensis; assembly: GCA_945883805.1. Classification (GTDB taxonomy): domain Bacteria; phylum Verrucomicrobiota; class Lentisphaeria; order Victivallales; family GWF2-50-93; genus GWF2-50-93. Next base: position 9,081 of record CAMCYE010000109.1, read on the forward strand.
GGAACATCGTCCCGGAAAGGGAAATATTCGTAGTTGTCTCCGAAATGGGTGAAATCAGAGCTTATCAGAAGAAGCGTATCATCATCCATCAATCCCCCCAGGATCTTGCCCGCCTCCTTCACCGCGTCCATGGAGCACTGTCCGGCGATGATGAAGACTATTTGGGGAAGTTGTTGGTCGCTAGTCGCTGGTTGCTGGTCATCTGTTGCTGGTCTTTGGTCGCTGGTAGAGGGTTTCTGTTCAATAGAGTTTAGAGTTTCGGATTTCGAGTTTCGGATTTGGTAATGGTATTGGAGCAGCGGAATCTGGATCTGGACGCTGTGTTCGTTTGTCAAAGCTCCGGGAACATCCTTGAAAACAGGATGCTTGAGAAGTTTATCAATGAACTCCACGTCCATGTCAACTTTTCCGAGGGGTGTCTCAAAGCTG
>CAMCYE010000110.1 GCA_945883805.1 Victivallis vadensis
GGTCGCTATAAAACAAAGGACAATATATCATGGATATCAGGAATAAACGCTGCCTGGTCACCGGTGCAGGCAGGGGTCTTGGGAAACAAATGGCGATGGACCTGCTCCGGAACGGGGCGTCAGTCCATGCGTGCGACATAAGCCTTGCCGCCCTAGAGGGGCTGAAAACGGATGCGCGTGACCTGCCGGTCATGTTCCACGCATGTGACATAGCCGACGAGGCTGCGGTAAAGGCCATGTTCGCCAAAATTTCCGGGGACGGCGGACTTGATGTTCTGGTCAACAATGCGGGAATCACCCGTGACGGACTACTGTTGAAAGTAAAGGACGGTGATGTTAAAACCATGCCGTTGCAAGATTTCAAAGCCGTCATCGATGTCAACCTTGTCGGAGTCTTCCTCTGTGCCAGAGAAGCGGCCGCACTGATGGCGAAAGGAAACGGCGGTGTCATAATAAACATCTCGTCAATATCCCGCGCCGGTAATTTCGGACAGACTAATTATTCCGCGGCAAAGGCTGGCGTAGATGCCATGACTGTCACCTGGAGCAAGGAATTGGCGAAATATAAAATCCGCTGTGCGGCAATCGCACCCGGTTACATCAATACTGAAATGGTGGCGGCGATTAAACCGGAAGCACTGGAAAAAATCACTGCGCAAATCCCGTTGCACCGCTTGGGCGAGATGTGCGAGATTTCCCGGACAGTTCTTTTCATCATCGAAAATGATTTTGTCAACGGGAAGACCCTGGAGATAGACGGCGGACTGCGCATCTAAATAGGCTCTTTCTCAGATCGAGCGGGTAACTTGAATATCCAATATCCAATCCGCCACGGCGGAAATATCCAACCGATGAAGTTAAGAAAAGACGAACTCATTCAATAGTCGGATAAAATTAACTCTATCTTGAAAAAATCGATGAGTTGATCTCAATATTATTCAAAAGCATAGATGCGGCGGAAAGGAAAAAATGCGGTAATTCCCTTGGATATTGGACATTCCGTGTTGGATATCGGACATTCAATTATTTTCATATTTTGCGTGTTTACCCACTCAAAATTAGAAGGATCCAGAAAAGGTTCCCATTATGATTAAAAATGAAATAATCCTTTCCATGGCTCCGGTACGCGGTATTACTGATGCCGTCTACCGCAAGTCTTTCGCACACTGCTTCAGCGGTTTCGATTATGCCATTGCCCCTTTTATCCAGCTGCGGCAGGGTCACTCTCTGCGACTGGGTGAACGGCTACAGATGTCCATTGAGAACAACCGCGAAATTAGGATGATTCCACAGGTGCTGACAAATCATGCCCCAACATTCACCGCCGGCCTGCGCGAATTGCACGAACTCGGACACGACGAGGTAAATTGGAATCTCGGCTGTCCTTATCCGACGGTTGCGGGCCGCGGGCGTGGCGCCGGACTTCTGCCGCATCCCGACCGTATTGACGCCATTCTGAATCAGGTTCTCAACAGATGTCCTGTCCGGCTCTCCGTAAAACTGCGTCTGGGATACGGGGATCCGGATGAATTTCAGGCTGTTTTCAAAGTTCTCAACCGCTATCCCCTTGCCGAGGTGATTCTGCATTCCCGCACCGCCGACCAGATGTATGGCGGCTCTGTCGATCTTGAGCGGGCGGCTCTTGCCAAGACGCTTTGCATGCATCCTTTCGTCTTCAACGGCAATATCACCTCTCCGGATAAATTCTGCGAACTTCGCGCACGGCTTCCAGATGTCGACAGATGGATGCTTGGTCGTGGCGCATTAATCTGTCCTTCCCTGCCCGCTGTAATAAAAGGGGGGGAACTTCCCGCACCTGAGAAACGCCGCAGTCAATTGCGCGAATTTCATGACCTGCTGTTTGAAGGATACCGGAACATGTTGAGCGGTCCCTCCCATCTGCTGGATAAGATGAAAGGGCACTGGGAATACATGGCACTGTCATTTGCCGAACCCGGAACAGTGCTGAACCGCATCTGCGACAGCCACAGTCCGGAAGCTTATGCCAAATCCGCATATTGGATCTTCAGCCAGCCGTTGTCCCGGTAATGCCGGGATAATCGCATCGCATCTTGGAAACATTGAAAATCATGACGCTTCTTTTTATTCTGACAGGCATTGACATTATATGACACCTAATGTACTTTGATGCCATCCGTTTTTTTTCTCAATAAAGGGATTCCGCATGCAGCTCACGGTCCATGATGTTTCAAAGTATTTCAACGTGTCTGAACGTACTGTTTACCGTTGGATTGACCAGAAAATCATACCGGGCTACAAGATAAACGACCAGTTCAGGTTCAACCGTGCCGAGCTTCTGGAGTGGGCTACCGCCCAGAAAATAAATGTGTCGCCTGAAATTTTCGAGTCCCCAAAATCCGAAGATGAGACAGCCCCGTCCATCTGCGAATCCGTCAGGACCGGCGGAATATTTTTCAGGATTGAAGGTGCGAACAAGAAAACCGTGCTGAAAAACATCGTGGACATGATGAAGCTTCCGGAGGATGTGGACAGGGATTTCCTCTACGAAGTCCTCCTCGCCCGTGAAAATCTGGCATCAACCGGAATCGGCGAAGGAATCGCAATCCCTCACGTTCGGAATCCGGTAATCCTGAATGTCGATTATCCGGTCATAACCCTCTGTTTCCTTGAAAAACCAATTGATTTCGGAGCACTGGATAAACAGGATGTCTATTGCCTTTTCACTTTAATATCCCCTTCCCCGCGTCTCCATCTCCAGCTCATTTCACGTCTGGCTTTTGTACTGAAATACCCGGAAGTCAAAAAAATCCTGCGGAAACCGGGAACCCGCGAGGAAATTGTAAATGCAATCGAACAGGCGGAATCCAAAATGAAGTTTTCTCGGAAGGGTAAATAACAGCAACAAAACAATGACATTTTTAATTACAGGATTCTTCGTTCTTCTGCTTTCCGGGTTTACCGCACTTTTCACCGGTAAAGGCGGACGTGCCGCCGCATTCCCGGCTATTGCAGGAACGCTGTCATGCCTGCTTCTCTCGTCCGGAATATGCCTTGACAGCATTATCAATGGAAAGAGTTTTAACTTCTCGTTTCCGATGGCACTGCCTTCTGCGAACTTCGCAATCGGCATTGATCCGCTCAGCGCATTTTTCCTGCTCCCCCTCCTCTTCCTCTCTTCGCTCTGCGCAATTTACGGCTCGGAATATATGAAAAACCCCAATGGCAGGCATGATTCCAGGGCATCCTGGTTTTTCTTCTGCATGCTCGTCACCGGCATGACTCTTGTCGTTATCGCAAGGAATGGCATCCTATTCCTGATCGCCTGGGAGCTCATGACACTCTCCTCCTTCTTCCTTGTAACCCATGAAAACGAAAAGAAGGAGGTCAGAAAGGCCGGCTGGATTTATCTTGTCGCATCGCATGTCGGAGTCGCCTTCATCTTTGCGATATTCGCAATTTTGGGAAGTGGCAACAGCACTCTTGACTTTGCGGATTTAGCGACGGTGAAATCCGGAACTGTAACAGCATCTTTGATTTTTATTTTTGCGATAATTGGTTTCGGCTCCAAGGCAGGATTCATCCCGCTCCACATCTGGCTGCCGGAAGCGCATCCTGCCGCACCGGGCCCCGTATCGGCGCTGATGTCGGGAATCATGATCAAACTCGGGATATATGGAATATTGAGAAGCCTGACATTTCTCGGCGAACCTCCCCTCTGGTGGGGAGTCACTTTCATTGCAATCGGAGCGTCCTCGGGAATACTCGGGATTGTCTTTGCCCTTGCCTGCCACAACATTAAAAGACTGCTCGCATATTCCAGCATCGAAAACATCGGGATAATTTCCCTGGGCATGGGGCTTGGGCTCGCCGGAATTTCATGTGATGAACCGTTTATTGCGATACTCGCTTTTGCGGGCGCACTGTTGCACATCCTGAACCACTGCGTTTTCAAGGGGCTTCTCTTTTTAGGCGCAGGGGCGGTGATTCACGAAACCGGAACCGGCGATATGGACAAGCTCGGCGGACTTATGAAAAAAATGCCGTTCACCGGAGCGTGTTTCATGACAGGCTCGGCTGCAATTTCCGGGCTTCCCCCGTTCAACGGTTTTCTGGGAGAGTTTCTGATATTCCTTGCGGCTTTCTACGGCATAACTTCGGTGAGCCTGCCACTTTCCTTCTGTTCGGTTGCTGTCATCGCCTCTCTTGCGCTTATCGGCGGACTTGCGATGGCATGTTTTTCAAAGGCGTTTGGAGCCATGTTCCTGGGAGAGGCGAGATCAGATAAGACCTCGCATGTGGCAGACCCGGGAATTCCGATGCTCATGCCAATGGCCATACTTTCAATGCTGTGTCTTGCAATAGGTTTTTCCGGCCCGACGATATCAATATGGCTTTCCGGCACAGTCTCACAGGTTTCAGGCTATGAAATGTCGGCATGCGGAACCGGACTCAGGATTGCATCACTGCCGCTCCTGTCAATCACAGTGTTCTCATCTCTTCTCATAATCATCGGAAGCTTCCTCTACTCCCTGAAAAGAGCCCTGCCCCGCGCTGAAGTGGAGACAAAGGCGCCCACATGGGACTTCGGATATGCGAAATATGTTCCGAGAATACAGTACACATCGTCCTCCCTCACCAGCCCGATAACCGGATTGTTCTCAGCGTTCCTGAAAACAAAATTCAAACGCCCCTCTACATCGGAAATTTTTCCCGGCAAGAATTCCTTCTCCAGTGAAACCCCTGACTTCTGGCAGGAATACATGTTCGCCCCGTTCGTCAGACTGCTGAAAATGTTCTCCGCATTCCTGATCAGATCCGAGAGTGGAAGAATCCACGTCTTCATCCTTTACATGATAATAACGATTTTAATTTTACTGATATGGAACTTTTTCAAATGATGCAATTCGGTGAAATCATTTTGAAATCTCACGCAAGTTTTCTTGCGGCGCTCCTGCTTGCGCCCATGGTTCCGGGAATAATCAACCGGACAAAGGCGTTTTTTGCGGGAAGACAGGGTCCGCCACTCTTCCAGCTTTATCACGACCTTTTCAAGCTTTTGCGAAAGGGGACCGTGTACAGTAACAGCACAAGCTGGGTTTTCAGGGCGGCTCCGGTCGTGACACTCACAGCCTCCGCCGGAGCACTCATGCTCCTTCCGGTTATGGGTTCGGCTCCTGCGTTAATCTCATTTCCGGGCGACCTTGTCCTGTTTGCATACCTTTTCGGCGTGGCAAGATTTTTCACGGTTGCCGCGGCCCTTGACACAGGCTCAAGTTTTGAGGGCATGGGCGCAAGCCGGGAAATCCAGTTTGCGACACTCGCAGAACCCGCCTTCCTCATTGCGCTGGCGGCACTCGCCTGCCTAAGCCATAAGATTTCCATGAGCGGAATTTTTTCCGAATTGGCAGTGAACCCATTCTCCAGTCTGCCCGTACTCCTCCTTGTGATGACAACAATACTACTGGTGCTCCTGACGGAAAACTGCAGGATTCCGGTAGACGACCCAAACACGCATCTCGAACTCACAATGATCCACGAGGTCATGATACTTGACAACAGCGGTCCCGACCTGGCATATATCCTTTATGGAAGCGCACTGAAACTGTGGGCGTTCGGAACTATCCTCGTCTCGATTGTGCTTCCTTTCAAGACCGAGAATTACTTCTGTGATTCTGCGGTTTTCCTCGCAGGAATGCTTTTCCTTGCGGTGATCATCGGAATACTGGAGTCGATAATGGCCCGCTTCCGCCTGGACAAGGTTCCCAAAATGCTCATTACCGCCGCCGCACTTTCAATCATGGCGTTAATCTTAACCTTACGGTGAAACAATGAACATTTCCGACTGCCTCATGATAATCCTCCTGCTGACAAACCTCAGCCTTCTCGGGTCGAGCAGGCTGGATGCATGCATCAGGATCATCACGTTCCAGGGAATAATCATCGCATTCCTGCCGATTCTGGCCATACGGGAACCCCATACGGTCTTCTCATATTACCCGTATCTTTTGGCTCTAGCCATACTGACAGTGAAGGGAATACTCTTTCCATCCCTGTTGAAATACGCGCTCCGCTCGGTGAACGTCAGGAGGGAAATTGAACCGTTTGTCGGATACGGCACATCAATAATAATCGGCGTAACCGCCATGGCACTGTCATTTTGGGTCTGCAGACATATTCCGATTCATGATACGGTGCTCTCGGCATCAGCGCTGCCTGTGGCCATCTTCACGGTCTTCTGTGGACTGTTCATGATTGTCAGCCGCGTGAAGGCGATCACACAGGCAATCGGTTACATCGTGTTTGAGAACGGGATTTACGTTTTCGGTTCGGCACTGCTGATCGAACAGAGCTTCCTTGTCGAACTCGGAATAATTTTCGATGTTTTCGTGATGGTTTTCATCCTGGGAATCATGACGTTCCATATCAACCGCGCATTTGATCACATCAACACCGCCCGGCTGGAAAAGAAATAACGGAACAACATAATGATACTGACACTTTTAATTTTAATACCGGCCCTGTCGGGGATCGCCTCGTTTTTCGCATCCTCGGCGTTCATCCGGCGAGGCATGCTCGTTGGAACCGCCGTCCTTCATTGCATCCTCACCGCCACCGCCTGGATGTCTCCGCCGGAAATACTGCTCAACGGCTGGCTCGCACTGGATTCAGCAGGCCTCCTTTTTCTCAGTGTAAGCAGTATACTCTTCCTCGCATCGTCCGTTTATGCGGTCGGATATCTTGGCAGGGAGCATCAGCAACAGCAGATTTCGGAAGAAGGTTTCATATTCACAAACACACCTGAAAACATTTTCATCGCCTGCCTCCAGCTTTTTCTTTCAGCGATGACTCTGGTCTGCGCAAGCCAGCACTTCGGACTCCTGTGGGTCGGCATTGAAGCGACCTCTCTCGCAAGCGCACCCCTGATTTATTTCCACCGGCACAGACGCTCGCTCGAGGCGACATGGAAGTATGTGCTGATCTGCTCGGTCGGAATAGGTCTTGCGCTCCTGGGCACACTGCTCCTGACATATTCCGCGTCAATGATTAAGGGTGAAGGGCTCAATCTTGTCCTTGGACAGCTTCTGCTGAACAGTGCAGACCTCCAGCCGGAATGGCTCAAGGCGGCCTTCCTGTTCTTCCTTGTCGGTTACGGAACTAAAATGGGGCTTGCCCCGCTCCACACATGGATACCGTCCGCATACAGCGAGGCGCCATCCCTTGTAGCCCTTCTCTCAGGCGCACTGCTGAACTGCGCCTTCCTCGGAATCCTGAGAATCCACCAGGTCTGCATAGCCGCAGGACAATCTACTTTCAGTTGCGGCCTTCTGGTTTTCTTCGGACTTTTCTCAATGGCGGTCGCCGCGTTTTTCATAATCGGACAGAAAGACTATAAACGGATGCTCGCTTATTCAAGCGTCGAACACATGGGAATTCTGTCGCTCGGAATCGGGCTTGGCGGAACCGCAGTATTCGGATCATTGTTCCATATGATAAACCATTCACTAACCAAGGGAATGCTTTTCCTTGTCGCCGGAAACATCCTCTTCGTTTATAAAACCCGCATACCTTCCGGCGTAAAAGGAATACTGGGGCGCGTTCCGGTTACAGGAGTGCTATGGGTTGCCGGCCTTTTCGCAATCACAGGGGCTCCGCCGTTCGGACTTTTCATCAGTGAATTCACAATTTTCAAATCGGCGGTGGCACAGGGGCATTACCTGATTGCAGGACTGTTCCTTCTACTGCTTGCAATCATCTTTGCCGCAATGTCGCACATCATGCTGAATATGGCGCAGGGTGAAAACACTCATCCCGTGGAAAAGGAATCGCTGTGGGCAATAACACCGCCATTGGCCCTCTGCCTGCTGACTCTGATTCTCGGCCTTCATATTCCCACGGCTTTGACCGATATCATCAATAGCGTATCTTTCATCTTCGGAGGTGCGTGATGACGCTGACCCCATACATGAACATCTTCAATGGAGAAACCGTCCCTGTCGGAAAAGTCCCGTCCCTAGATTTAGAAGAGTTCAGGGAGACTCTTCTCATGCTGATTGAAAAAGGCGGCAGGATTTCCTCACTCTTCGGAACGCCTGCGGAAAATGGCATGCTCAGGATTTTTGCGATCATCGCAAAAGACAGGCAGGGCCTCCTGTCACTCTTCTCCACCGAAGTCGGGAAGAGTTATCCGTCATTTACGCCTGACTGCGGACAGGCGCAATTATTTGAACGGGAAATCGCAGAGCAATGGGGAGTGAAACCTGAAGGCCATCCTTGGCTCAAGCCAATACGGTTCCACCATTCCTATGACAAAACCAGAGATGCCTGGGATAGAAAACCGGATGAAGAGATCCTTCCATCCGTCACAGAGTTCTACCAAGTCTCCGGAGAGGAAATCCATGAAGTCGCGGTCGGCCCTGTCCATGCGGGGATAATAGAGCCGGGGCACTTCCGTTTCCAGTGCCACGGCGAAACAGTTTTCAACCTTGAAATATCCCTCGGCTACCAGCACCGGGGCATAGAGAGAAAACTTATCGGCGGGCCAGCACCAAAAACAATTCACTTTATTGAAACTGCGGCGGGCGACACTTCAATCGGACATTCCATCGCATATTGCGAGACGATGGAATCACTTGCAAAATGCAAAGTCCCTCTCCGCGCCCAGACAATCCGCGGAATTCTCCTGGAACTTGAACGGCTTGCAAATCACACCGGCGATATCGGCGCAATCGCCGGAGATGCGGGCTACCTGCCCACCTCCTCTTACTGTGGCCGCATCAGGGGCGACTTCCTGAACATAACCGGCCTCATCTGCGGAAACCGTTTCGGACGGAATATCATACGACCCGGCGGAGTCGGTTTTGACATTGATCCAGAGATGGAAAAAGAAATCCTAAAAAAGCTCGATGACGCATTTAATGATACAGTGAACGCTGCAAATCTTCTCTGGGACAATCCTTCAGTCTTGGGCCGTTTTGAAGAATGCGGAATACTGAAAGCCGACCTCTGCCGCAAACTCGGGACAGTCGGACCCGCCGCCCGCGCATCCGGTATTGAACAGGATGTCAGATTCGACCTGCCTTCTGGAATCTACCGTTTCGCCCAAGTCCCGGTTTCCACTTATCACACCGGTGATGTCTTCTCACGGACATTTGTACGCATACTTGAAATAAGGAATTCCGTAAAATTTATCCGGGACCAACTGGAAAACATGCCCGAAGGAAAAATACTCGAGAATTGCGGAAAGCCGCAGGCCGATTCCATTACAGTCTCTTTGGCCGAAGGCTGGCGTGGCGAAATCTGCCATACCGCGATAACAAATTCCGAAGGAAAATTCGCCCACTATAAAATCGTGGATCCTTCTTTTCATAACTGGTTCGCCGTCGCAAATGTCATGAAGAATGAACCCATATACAATTTTCCGTTATGCAACAAGAGTTTCAACTTGTCGTATTGCGGACATGA
>CAMCYE010000111.1 GCA_945883805.1 Victivallis vadensis
GACCTTAACGGATTTTATGCGTCCGTGGAATGCCTGCACCATCCCGAACTTAAGGATGTGCCAATGGCCGTATGCGGCGATGTGGAGAAGCGCCACGGCATCATACTCGCGAAGAATGAACTTGCAAAGAAGTTCGGCGTATTGACCGCTGAGACCGTATGGCAGGCGAAAAGGAAGTGTCCGGGTCTGTTGCTGGCGGCACCGCGCCACGACGAGTATGAAAAATATTCCGGACTCGTCAACCTGCTTTATGAAAGATTTACTCCGCTTCTGGAACCGTTCGGCATCGACGAATCTTGGCTTGATGTAACAGGTACGATGCGCATCTTCGGTGATGGCAGGAAGATTGCCGACACGATAAGGGAGGCTGTAAAGTCCGAACTCGGCCTTAGTGTCTCAGTCGGCGTGTCCTTCAACAGGATTTTCGCAAAGCTTGGCAGCGATTACAGGAAACCCGACGCGACAACGGTAATCACGAGGGACAACTACAAAACCATATTATTTCCATTACCGGTGACGGACCTGTTGTTCGTCGGAGATGCCTCAGCTGCTATACTTGCGAAACTGGGAATCACGACAATAGGTCAGCTTGCAGAATCTGACAGGAAAATCATAATGGACAAGCTTGGCAAGATGGGCGGCGTCCTGCATGACTACGCGAATGGCATTGACGATGAACCCGTGAGATCTGCAGATGATGCAAGACAGGCGAAGTCCATAGGGAACGGCATGACTTTCAAGCGGGATCTCTTGGGAGCGGATGACATCAGGATCGGTGTGATGGCGTTGTCGGACACCGTGGCGGCACGGCTCAGGAGCGAGGGGCTCAAATGCCGCACGGTGCAGGTGATGATCAAGGATACTAAGTTCAAAAGCATATCAAGGCAGAGGCGGCTTGCCTTCCCTAGTCACCTTGCGGCGGAGGTAGGCTGTGCAGCGATTGAACTGATAATGAGCGCTTGGGATATGAAGGATCCCATACGTACAATCACGATCACGGGAGCGGACCTCGTCGCAGAGAATGGTTCCGGGCAGCTGAGCCTGTTCGCCGATGCCCATGACAGCCGCAGGGAGAAAGCCGAGAAGATTGAACGCTCCATGGACAATATCCGTGGCCGCTTCGGGAAAAGTGCGATATCCTCTGCGGCTACGGTCGGAAATGATCTTGGAATACGAATTCAGTAAACGGACACAGTTTGCTGAATTCGCTCCTTACGACGGCTTCAATGCGGAAGATCAAATAATATTCTTCAGATTCGGAAACCGTTGTTCACGGTATTTTTGACTCAGTCCCAATTTTTTAACTATTTGACTTATCCTCTGACGGCTAAGATGGAGTTCCCGTGCTATTTCATTGAGTATTCTGCCCTCACCTATCCGTTTTGGAATTATAGCCCATCTGTCCTGAAACTTTTTCTCCTGCCTGTTTTTATTTTCCTGGCGATTGCTTGTGCTTGCTGTTTTGGGTCTGCACTCCTTGCAGAATGACTTTCCCTTGCCGATTTCCACACCACATTGTTTGCAATGTCGTTTATTGACTTGATTTTTGTTTTTCATATTGGAGGGAAGATATACAGAAGTGAGGCATAAGTCAAGTTGAATGTTGGATGTTGAACGTTCAAATTATGTTGTGGGTGAATACAGGCTTTTGGAGGGAAACATATGGAATCGTCTTCCGATAAAAAAGTTAGCATAAGCTTCATTAAGAAAAAAAGATATCTTGCGATGTGCTGTGAAATAATCCAGCGGGAGGCGTGTTTTTGTGCCGCCCGGTCTGAAAATATCATAGACCTTCAATTCATATCTCAAGGGTACCATGATCTTGAAAGCGGTGACATGTCAAAGCGCCTCCAGGAACACATCAACAATGTCGACCATTCCAGATATGATGCTATTTTGATGGGATTTGCACTTTGCAACAACGGGATAGTCGGACTGAAGAGCGTTGATATCCCCTTGGTGATTCCAAAGGCTCACGACTGCATAACCCTCTTTCTCGGCAACAGGGAAAGATATACCGAGTATTTCAACAATAATCCAGGAACATATTACCTCTCCAGCGGCTGGATGGAACGCGACAGCGAAAACCTGGTCGAAATGAAAAACACGGTGATGTCAAAGCTCGGTCTCAATAAGACCTATGAGCAGTACGTCGAGGAGTATGGAAAGGAAACCGCCGATTATCTCATGGAAACACTCGGTGGCGGACTCGAGAAACATTACAACGGAATCTGTTTCATTGACATGGGGGTGGTCGAGCCGGACTTCTACAGGGAACAGGCGAAAAAAGAGGCCGAAAAAAGGAATTTCAAATTCACGGAATTGAAAGGAGACCTCCGACTGATTCAGGATTTATTCAACGGAAAATGGAATCAGGAGGACTTTTTGACCGTAAACCCTAGCGAGGAAATCAAGCCGAGTTACGACTGCAGTGTAATTTGCTGCAGATAAATTCGCATGACTGCGAATTTATATTTCGACATATCAGGATAATCTTATTTGAGATACACTCACTTCAGACGGGCGGCGAGCTGTTTGAGCTCATCTGGCGTCAATGACTCCGCAAAGCTGGAATCCACTTGCGTAAGAACTTGTCTGGCAGAGTCCGGATTTACTGATGCCACTCGCAGTTCCTTTACTTCATCCGGCATAAGATCCACTTTTGTGCCGTCCTTTTTCATAATGGAGCATATTCCTGTTTCCGGACACAGTTCGATGTTCAGATTGTCCATTAGTCATTCCTCCCTTTTGCGTTGAGTCAATACCTGTATTTCCCATAAGAACGAAGTATGGATACATTGCGAAGTAATGAAAAACAAGGAAGCCGGACGCTTTCGGGAAATTTGTTGCACGATTGCCGGTCAAACTCCTCTTGTCTTTGCCATTCGTCACGGTATGGTATCCGCTTATGTAAAATTCTAAATCCGACGTGTCCCTCGTAGCCCTTGGGCGAAGAGGGAAGCACGAAACCCGAAACAAAATCAAAAAAATACGAAATTAAAAAAAATCAAACTTTTGAATTTCCTGTTTTATTGTTTCGGACTCCTCCGACAAGTCCGATTTCGAGTTTGGATTACATTCACGTTTTTTTTAATTCCGGGATTTCCAATGCTGAGTTACATTTTAAGAAGAACTGCTTATTCAATATTAGTGATTGTAGGAGTAATGCTCCTCACATTCATCCTGTTCCGTTTTGCCGCCGGTGATCCCGCCGAAATCCTCCTCGGCAAAAACCCCTCCCCGCTTGAAGTCGAACAGCTTAGGAAAGATCTGTCGTCCGACAAGCCGCTCTTCTGGGGTAACTGGCAGAAAACTGAAATTTTCCGGTCGGTCAGATTCAACGAGAAAAAAGAATATTCCGGCATGAATGCCGAAGGCGACATCAAGCATGGAGAAGGATTCCTCAGGATTGACTGCGGGAAATTATCCTTCACCCGCAATTTCGAACTTGCGGATACGAAACTTTCCGCGAACATCGCATTCCGGGGCACATTCACCCTTCAAGGTAAAATTTATTTTTCCAGCGACTGGGAAAATAAATTTATAGGACTCGTGGGTTCCAAGGAGAACTTAGTCCTGGAAACCGACAAGACACTTGAACTGAAATCGGTCGAATTCTTCAGGGAATATAAGACTCCGTGGGACAGCCAGCTTCTGGCATCATTCCGGGAAATTATCAGTTTCTCCGACGTTTTTCCTTTCCTGAGCTTCCTGAATTTCGGAAAGACCCTTCAGACAAAAGAGGACATCCGCCATGTTCTCTGGCGCGGAATGTGGCCGTCGCTTTTCCTTATGCTCCCTATTTTCTTCGGAGAACTTTTCCTGGGAATCGCGCTTGCCCTTGTCTCAACGGCGTTCAGGGGGAAATGGGTGGACAAGACGGTCATGATTCTGGCTGTCGCCGGAATGAGTGTCAGCTATCTCGTCTTCATCATTTTCGGTCAATGGTATCTCGGCTATTATTTCAACTGGTTTCCAGTATGGGGTTATGGCTCTGTGAAATACCTTGCGCTTCCGGTAATCATCGGAATCCTCAGCGGACTCGGGGGCGGAGTGAGGTTTTACAGGACGGTTTTTGTCAATGAACTCAACCGAGAGTACCTCAGGACCGCCGAGGCGAAAGGATGCACTCCGTATTCGGTCTACTGCAAGCATCTGCTGGGCAATGCGATGATTCCGATAATCACACGGGCGACAACGCTCCTGCCGTTCCTTTTTACGGGAAGCCTGCTCCTTGAAAGCTTCTTCGGGATTCCCGGACTCGGCTATGCCGGAATCAACGCCCTGATGAACTCGGATCTCCAGATGATTAAATCGCTTGTGATAGTGACCGCGTTCATCTTTGTCTTTGTAAACCTGCTCTCAGACATCGCCTATGCCTGGGCCGACCCGAGAGTGAGACTGGAATAAACCCGAAAAACAGTTTTGACAGGATAACAGGATTTTTGGGATATTTATTTATAGATGTTTAATTTTGCAATATCCTCATTAAGTTATGGTTCAATCGTTAAAAATCTTCTAACAGCCACCTTGCCTGTGACAAGATTTTCAAGAACAAAGAACAGAATCGGACGGACAAATGAACATGAACTGTTTCAATGAACTGAAGGAAAGAAATTTCATTTATCAGACAACTGATGATGAACACATACCGGAAATACTCAACAGGGGCAGGAATGTCTTTTACGTCGGATTCGACCCGACGGCAGACAGCCTTCACGTCGGGCATCTCCTGCCTGTGATGGCGATAAGGCATGTGCAGGCTGCCGGAAACATCCCGATCGTACTTGTCGGCGGTGCAACCGCACTTGTCGGGGACCCTTCCGGAAAACAGGAAGCCCGTCCAATAATGTCAAAAGAGAAAGTCGCCGAAAATGCAGCCGCAATAAAAGCCCAGTTAGCTCATTTCATCGACACCACCGAGGGAAAAGCTGTATTTGTCAACAACGCCGACTGGTTCGCCGGCATGCTCTACATTGATTTCCTGCGCGAAGTCGGACACCGTTTCAGCGTAAACAAAATGCTGACAGCCGAATCCGTCAAGCTGAGGCTTGAAACCGGCCTCTCATTCCTCGAATTCAATTACATGCTCCTCCAGGCATATGACTTTTATATCCTTAACAAAGAGCATAACTGCACGTTCCAGCTCGGCGGACAGGATCAGTGGGGAAACATCGTCGCCGGAATAGATCTCGTCAGGCGGATGTCGTCAAAAGAGGCGTACGGCATCACAATGCCGCTTCTCTTGAACGCCAATGGCGAAAAATTCGGCAAGAGCGTCGCCGGAGCCGTCTGGCTCGATGAAAAGAAAACGTCTGTCTTCGACTACTACCAGTTCTGGAGGAATTCCGACGACGGCGAAGTCGAGAAGCTCCTCAACTATTTCACAGTTCTCCCGACAGATGAAATAAAGCGCCTCGGCAGGATTCAGGCCCCTGAAATAAACAGGTCAAAGGAAATACTCGCATTCGAGGCCACAAAACTTGCCCATGGACATGAAGCTGCAACCCGCGCATATCTTGCGGCATGCGCGAAATTCGGTTTTGCGGATCCGGAAGGAAAAATTGAAACCTCAAGTTCAATAAAAAGCGTTGTTTCCGACAACGGTTCGATCGCCGATCTCCCCACCTATAAGATTCCCGCTGCGAATTTCGCAGGCGGCGGAATCTGGATTGTCAAACTCATGACGGAATCCGGACTCTGCAATTCGAGCAGCGACGCCAGAAGGCTTATCAAAGGCGGAGGCGCGTATATAAATGAGACCCGGGTAAGCGATGAGAAAGCAACCGTAGGAAAAGACGATTTTTCAGACGGCGCACTCCTTCTAAAGGCCGGAAAGAAAAATGTCAGAAGAATTGTGCTTGAATAACAAGATGCGGGGAAGGGAAAACCTTTTAAGGAAAGGTTCTTCCCTTCCCCGCACCCCATCCCTTTCCAAACCTGTTTGCTTAATATGAATTTTCAAAACTAGGACACTTGGTATCTTGGACACTATTATTCCATTTCTGCGTAATAATAGTTTTGCGGATTTTGCAAAACGCCTTGTTTCGGAATTCGTCTCGTTCCCCTGCCCCGCATGTCTGAAAAACATGCCAGGTGACAGTTCCGGGTTCTGTTCGGAATGTCTGGACAGACTTCCCCTTGTGAAAAATCCGGTATGCCGTGGCTGTGGTGCTGAAAACGACGGCATCTTCGAGGTGTGCGAAAAATGCCTAAAAGAGGAAAAGAGGAAATGGAGGAAAGCTGTGGCTCTTATGAGGATGGAGGATTACGGCAGGGAGCTTATACACAGGTTTAAATATAAAAACGATACCGCGCTTGCCAGGCCGTTCGGAAAGATTGCCGCGGAATTGCTAAGGAAATCCCGGATAAAACCTGATTTCATCGTTCCCGTCCCACTGCACTGGACAAGGACTTTTACTAGGGGCTACAATCAATCGCGCGTCCTCTGCCAGATTGTTTCCGGCGAAACCGGAATTCCCGTGCGCACAGTTCTCAAAAGGGTGAAACGCACACCCAAGCAGGCAAATCTGAGCGGAATCCAGCGCAGAAAAAATCTTGAAGGGGCTTTTTCCGTAACGGATGGTGAGATTTGCAGAAACGGCGTTATATTGTTGGTTGATGATGTGCTGACCACGGGTTCAACCCTTACGGCCGCGTCTTCGGCGCTTCTAGAATACGGAGCGAAAGAAATAAACATTCTCATATTGGCAAGAGGTTAATAATTATGGGCTTATTTGGAAAAACAAAGTCTTCCCGGCTTGGCACCCTGACTAAAAAAGGCGTGCCTCACGGGGTGTGGGACAAGTGCAAGGACTGCAACGAACTGGTCTTCAAAAAACAGCTCGAGGACAATCTCAACGTATGTCCGACCTGTGAATTTCATCATGCGCTGACCGCCCAGGCCAGGATCGAACTGCTTACGGATTCAGGGACTTTCTCCGAAGTGGACATGAATATGGGCTCCGTAGACATCCTGAAATTTGAAGGAGTCGCACTCTACAGTGAAAAGCTCCAGCAGAATCAGGAAAAGACCGGCATGAAAGACGCCGTCGTATGCGGAACGGCAAAGCTGAACGGGAAAGATTATGCGCTGGCAGTCATGGACTTCCGTTTCCTAGGAGCAAGCATGGGCTCTGTAGTAGGCGAAAAAATCACAAGAATCACTGAACTCGCCACAGCGAAAAGACTTCCGCTGGTGATTGTCACCGCCAGTGGCGGTGCAAGGATGTATGAGGGGATGCTCAGCCTCATGCAGATGGCAAAGACAAGCGGTGCGCTTGCGAGGCACGCTGAAACAGGGCTTCCCTACATCGTAATAATGACCCACCCCACTACCGCGGGCGTGACAGCGAGTTTCGCATCTCTCGGAGACATCACTATCGCCGAACCGAAGGCTCTTATCGGGTTTGCAGGACCACGTGTCATAAAAGACACTACTCAGGCAAAGCTTCCCGAAGGATTCCAGTCTTCCGAATTCCTCATGAAGAAAGGAATGATAGACAGGATTGTCGAACGGAAGAACCTCAGGCACGAGCTCGGATTACTTCTGGAATATTTTACGAAGGCATGCTGAAATTCACCCTCTGGAACCATCTTGCGACCAATTCCGGGATAAAGACGCGCCATGAGAAGGGACTGATTATAGTTAAACTCTACACGGCTGAAAAAATAACATAGATTACGTAGATTTTGAAAATTAGTTTAAGGCCGCCGATTACCGGGGTATCGAAGGCAGTCGAAGAGTGCGAATTCAAAACAATATGCCAGGTATACCAGCAATGAAAAACTTGATTCCCATGTTCAAGTTCAGAAGCAAAGTAGAGTGGATCGTTTTTCTCTTTGTAATTATTGTTGTCGGATATTTTTACGCCAACGGGGGATCAAGTCAGAATTCCAGGCTCGATGTCATTTATTCGTTTGTCGAGACTGGATTCAGCGAAACGGGCACATTCAAAATAAACCGGTTCATAGTTTCCCCTGTCAGAGGCATCAATACTGACGACTGGGCTTTCCATAATGGTGATTTTTACTCCAACAAGGCGCCCGGGACACATTTCCTGGGCATTCCTTTTTATTTCATAATATTCCATGTCCAGAACCTGTTCCAGA
Organism: Victivallis vadensis; assembly: GCA_945883805.1. Taxonomy (GTDB): domain Bacteria; phylum Verrucomicrobiota; class Lentisphaeria; order Victivallales; family GWF2-50-93; genus GWF2-50-93. The sequence goes on from CAMCYE010000111.1 coordinate 8,113, forward strand.
TAGACTGTAACAACCCTCTTGTCGAACTCGCCGATGCGTATCTTATCAACTTATTCGTCTCAATCCTGCCGTTGGCGTTTGCGGCAGTTTTGATTTTTAGGATTTTCACCGGTTTTTTCAGGTGTTCGGAAAAGCAGTCCCTGCTGTATTCGCTGTTCCTGGTTTTTTCCACACCCCTTTTTCCGTATTCCATTCAGATATGGGGGCACACTACGGCGGCGGCATTCCTGGTCTTTTCCATCTACAATATCCTGAATGGCGGTGACAAGGATTATTTCTGGTGCGGTTTCTGGATTGGGTGCGCGGCAATAACAGACTATCTCTCCGGAATATTTGCCGTGACCATCTTCATTTACGTGCTAATCACAGAGAGGGGCAAGGTTCTCCATTATGTCGCAGGCGGACTGCTTCCACTTCTTGCATTAATAAGCTATCAATTTGTCTGTTTCGGATCGGTCATCAAACCGTCAATTTCAGCGACCAACACCCTTTTTACCGAGGACAATAAATTCCTCGGCTCTTTCGGAGGAATATCAATTGACATCGTATTCAGGATTCTTTTCAGCATTGAACGTGGGATGCTCCTCGCAACTCCGGTGCTCATCATGTCTGTCGCCGGGGCTGTCTTCTGGTTCAAATCGAACAGGAGGGACCGGCTGTTGTGGCTTTGCGCGGGCTCGCTCATACTGATCATCGTCGTCAATTCATCATTTAACGCCTGGCATGGCGGGGCATCAACCTATATGAGGTACCAGATCTGCTCAATCCCCTTTTGGATTCTCCTGCTTGCAAAGATACCCGACGTGAAGATATGGAGATATGCGACAATTTTTCTGGCATCATGTTCGATGTTGAATATGCTTGCAATAGCATCCGTTTCCACAGAATGCACTGTCCCTCTGGACGCATCCATAGACAGGGTGAATTTCAGGGACGGGGTATCTGGGGAGAAAAAATATGTCCATCAACCCCTTGGAGAAACAACGAAGAACCCGTTATTCGGCTGGACCTACAGTCACTTC
>CAMCYE010000112.1 GCA_945883805.1 Victivallis vadensis
TCTTTTTGAGCCGGACAGCCTAGACTGAGGGATTACCCTGAGCCTTAACGTTCTGAAATAAAATATTAAACAGATGTTGACAAAACGCACACAATGTGATATGATTGTATTATGAAACTATACGATTGGAATGATGACAAAAACGAAAGATTAAAGCAAGACCGAAAAATTACATTTGAGGATATTGTTTTTCATTTATCGCGTGGTGGCTTGCTTGATACCATTGAACATCCGAACCAACAACAATATCCGGATCAAAAGATATTCATCGTCAATGCCGAAAATTATGCTTATCTTGTGCCATTTGTCGAAGACGACGAGACCATTTTTCTCAAAACAATCATTCCCAGCCGTAAAATGACAAAAAAGTATTTGGAGGATTAGTTGCAATGAATTTGACAAAGGAAGAGAAAGACCTGCTTGATTCTGTCGAACGCGGTGAATGGAAACGCATATCGGACTTTAAGCGGGAATCACAGCGTTATCGTGAAACGGCCAGAGCTACCTTACGAAAGGACAAGCGTGTGAACATTAGGATGGCCGAACGGGATCTATTACGTTTCCAGAAAAATGCGATGCAAGAAGGATTGCCCTACCAAACACTTATCTCCAGCGTTCTACATAAATACATAAATGGTCGTCTGGCAGAAAAGACGAGATAACTGCTTCTGCGGACAGCAACCGCAGAGCCTGGGCGTTTCCGAAACGGCTGTCCGTCTACAGTTTCCTCTTGATGCTGCATATCACGATTCTGTCCATGACATGTTCGCACATGTTGCAGATGTCGCCTATCTGGTAGACTATGTCCTTCTGGACAAGCTTCTCTCCCATTCCTGTCTTATCCTCGAAAATCTTCCTTATCATTTCATGTTCGAGGGTGTCGCCGACGCTCTCGGTGTTTTTAATCTTTGCCTGCAGTTCTTTGACTCTCTGCATTTTCATAAAACAGTCAAGCGCGGCATCCCTGGTGTACTTGAATGATTCAAGAGAAATTGACAGGAGTTCGGAGATGTCTTTCCTTATTGAGGGGGTGATTTCGGTTTTCTGTATCGTGAGAAGCGTGGCGAGATGATCCGCGCCGTTCGGAATCGCGTCAATCCTCTCGATGATGTCCAGCAGGTCCTCCCTTGATTCAGGAAGAAGGGATTTTTCATACATTTCGTATTCGATGTCGCGGCGCATTCTGTCAGCGTCCGATTCCTTCTCATGCACTTTTCCGGCCAGAACCGCGAAATGTTCATCCAGCCCGTTTTTCATGGAATACTCGATAGCCTCCCTGAAGATTTCAATAGTGGCCACACACAGATCCAGATAACCGGTGTATTTCTCAAGCAGTACTTTGTTTTTAGTGAAAAGATACATTGCTTCTCCCTTTCCTTTTGTTAGGTCTGAAAAACTCCCGGATCCTATGCTCCAATCCTAATCTTCCGCAAATTGCGAAATTCGCACTCCCGCACTCCCATCCCCCCGCACTCTAGAACTTACGCACTCTAGCACTTTAGAACTTCAACTGAAAATCCTCATCCCGAAAACAATGAACAATGTGAGCGTTGCGAGCGATGTCAAATATGACCACTGGAGAAGCGACCCCATCTCCTCGATGTTCTTTTTCTGGAGCGAACTTATGACAATGAGTGTTGTTGCCGGAGGCACTGCGGCCTGTATGAGCATGACGATCACAAGCAGTTTGTCCTGAACGGCCCCATGTGGAATCAGATTGAAGAAGATAAGGGCCTTTATGTATAATATCGCCAGCAGCGGCAGGACAATGAGCTTTACCAGGATTACGGCAACTACCGACCTCTTGTCGGCATGTTTTGCCAGTGGACTGAACGCAAAGCTTCCTCCGAGCACGATCATTGCGCACGGAACCACCGCATTGCCAAGGCTCACGCATGCGGTGAAAACCGGATGGAGGAATCCGCCGTCCCCGCAGAATGCGTTTTTCGCAAAGGGGAAATTGGCGACGGCGAATCCTAACACGATTCCGCAGACCGGAGGAGTGATGATGTCCGAAAACTTGATGGAGCTGTGGGGCTTCTCCCCGAGAATATTGAACCCCAGAGTCCACATCATCGGGGAGAATATTATTATGAACATTGAGACATACGCCATTCCGACGGCTTTCAATTCAGGATTTCCGGAGAACTCCGGAAATATCAGGCATATTGCGGCGACAAGCGGTATTGGAAGATACATGGCGTTTGCAAAACCGGAAGACGCCGTAACCATGCCTTTACTTTCAGGTTTCACCTTCAGAATTTTTGCGGCGGCCGCTCCCAGCGCAAGTCCGCCGACAATGTAGATGAACGCAGTCACCGGCAATATCCAGAGTTCTTTAAGTTTACCGAAATCCATTGTCTGCGCGAAACTCGCAAAAAGCATGCACGGCATGAGAAGATGGAAAATTATCCTGCTAATTGTTTGGAGAGAATTGCTGTCAATCAGTTTCAGCCTGGCAAGTATGATCCCCCCTGCGGACATCAATACGATTGTAAAAACAGCCTGCGCGGAATAAAAGAACAGACTGAGCGTATGCATTGAAATCACCCTTGGACGAAGAAGTTTTCCGCGTTGTATGAACTCCTCACGAGCGGTCCGCTCGCGACACTCCTGAACCCGAGCTTTTCAGCAAAGACCTTCCACTTCCCGAAAATGTCCGGATGCACATAACGGTCAAGCCGCCTGTGGTTCGCCGTAGGGGGAAGATACTGCCCTATCGTGAGTATTTCCGCACCGGTCTTGCGGATTTCGCATATTGTCTCCTCGATTTCAGAATCTGTCTCCCCGAGCCCGACCATCAGTCCGGATTTGACGGAAAACCTGCCATTCGCCAGTTCAAATGCCGACTTTAAAACCGAGAGGGATCTCCTGAAATCGGCACCGCTGCGGATTTCGCGGGACAGTCTTTCCACAGTCTCTATATTGTGGTTGAAAACGTCCGGGCATGCATCCGTCACCAGCTTCAGGCTTTCAATATTTCCGCCGAAATCAGGTGTGAGCACTTCGACTTTTGCCGAATGTATTGTCTTTTTTATCTCTCTGATTGTATCTGCGAAATGCGTGGCGCCTCCGTCGGGGAGATCGTCCCGAGTCACGCTTGTGACCACGACATATTTTAGCTTCATCGCACTTGCCGCTTCTGCGATTTTCGCAGGTTCTCCGGCATCCGGCGGTGAAGGCGACTTGGAATGGCCCACGGCGCAGAACGTACAGTTTCTTGTGCACTCGCCGCCGAGTATCATGAATGTGGCGGTCTGCTTATGCCAACATTCGCAAAGGTTGGGGCATTTCGCGCTCTGGCAGACCGTGTGGAGCTTGTACTCGCCTATCAGGGATTCGACTTTGTCCTTGTTCTCTCCAGCGGACACCTTTACGCGTATCCACGGCGGAAGTTTTGGGCGGACATTTTTTATTTGACTGTTCATGATTTTTTATTGGAGTTTATCTTGATTCTCGAAAAGACATCGAGATTCTTTTGCCTATTTATTGATCGCCCTCTGCAGAAAAGAAATGTCGTCTTCATCTTTTGGCCTTGCCGTACTGAGTTTTGAATCAAGTAGATACTTTGTTGAGATGCATTTTACAGGTATACCAGATTCAGTATTAAAAACCTCATGAGATTTCTCGACTTCATCAAAAACAGGGATTCCCAAGGGGGCTAGGTGGAATTGGATTACTCCGAACTGTGTCTGATAAGTCTGTACGAAGTTCTGACCTTTCGGGCCAATGGGTTCAACCGGCATGTCCAGGTATGGTTCCAAAACCTTGTTCAGAACATCAAAATTATTCTTGTCTTTCCCTGGAATGAACAAATCCCAGTCCATGGTGAATCTGGGCATTCCATGGAACCTTAAAGCCTGTCCGCCAATTACAAGATATCTGATTTTATTTTCGTTCAGCATTCTGATTATCTCTTCCACTTCAAACCTCCTGCATCGGCTATCCTGAGGAGCAAATCATGTTTCCAGATGTTGAACTCCTCGTAGTTGTTGAATTTTCTTGATTCTATCTTGAAGGGAAAGTCAAATTTGGGTAGCGGATGAATTTTTTTCTCCTCCGCCCATATCTTGAATTTGGCATTATAATCGTCGGTGTATTTCATACCGCGAATATACACTGAGAACAAGGCAACTTCAATCTATACTTTAAGCACTATGAGCGCATTTGAATTTATCTGAAATGGGATTTCGCCGTTCAGATAATTAATCTTTCTGAATCCGTGCCTTTGTGGGAGAAAAGGAATTGAAAATTCACCTGATCCCGGACCAGCTCGGAAGGACTGTGTTCATTTTCCCGCCGATAAGCTGTCTTGTCCTGCCTGTCCAGGTGTCAACCACGAAAAGGGCCGAATTTCCACCGGAGGTTCTTGTGCAGACAATATGTCTCGCATCCGGAGCCCATGACGGTGATTCCCAGTTGCCTGCGGCATTTACGACGGTTTTCCCGGCCTCCTTGCCGCTAAGGTCAAGTATCGCAATGGTGTAATCACCCATTTTTGCGGAGTACGCAATCTTATTGTCGGACGACCAACTCGGTGAAACCGCTTCACTTCCCTGCGTTGAAAGTTTTACAGTGGCTCCCCCCTTCGGACTGACCATATAGAGCCCCGGTCGACCACTCATGTCCGAAACAAAACACAATTTGTCGCCGGACGGCGACCAGCAGGGTGACGCCTCAACGCCTATTCCGTTTGTCAGGCGCAGAAGGTCTTTTCCCCCGAAAGACTTGACATACAGTTCAACCTGTTTGTCACGGCTCAGGATAAGGGCGAGCTGACTGCCGTCCGGAGAAACCGCCGCTCCTGAGTTGAGTCCGGGGAACTGCGCAATCCTGCGGCAGCGTTTCGAAGCCACGTCAAGCTCGACGACATCTGTGAACATCTTGGAATAGAGTGTGAAGACAATTTCGTCTTTACCGGGAACCCAGTCCGGTTCCACGGAAAGGGTGTTGTTAAAGGTCAGCTGAGTTATGTTCTGTCCGTCAAAATCACAGGTGAAGATCTCCTTTTTTCCGACCTGTGTCTGCGCTGCAAATGCAATTTTAGAAGAACAGATTCCCGCGACATTGAACATTTTCTTGAGAATTGCATCAACTGTCTTGTGGGCTGTCGAACGCAGATTCTGGGAATTCACCTGGGAATTCAGGGAAAAGACGGGGGAGCCGTTCCCGTTGCAGACATTTGTCTGCAACTGTGCGCCTGAAGCTGCTCCGGTCACGACATATTCCGCCCCTGAATCCACCATGTCGAACCATCCGCAGTTCTTGAGGTCGGAGGCGATCAGTTTTGCGAGTTCCGGATTACCGGTGACATCCCGGTACATCAGTGTCGGATTGCGGTCCTTCGCAGATTTCACCACGCGCACCTGCGCCTGAAGGTCAAAACCTGACATGATTACAAATATTGCGGACAAAATTAGAATCTTTTTAAACATTTTTCTTGTTCCTTTGATGATAACAGTTATTTTGCATACGAAAATAAAGAATCTTCTGACATCCGTTCCATCCCTGTCACAAGCGACGGAGTAATACGGATGTATTTATCCTTGGGGCAAGCCGGAGATTCTTTATGATGAAGATCAAATTCAATCCCGATGAGCGGGGAGTTTGACCTGAGGAATATTAACTTAAATCCTGACAATCTCAAGCGGATTGCGAAAAATAATGATAATGCCGATCGATAATTTTGCGGATGAAAAATCACCGGGCACGGTGCTGAGCTCGACCGCCTCTTTTTTCTCGGAGGACACGCCTCTCCTGAAATCAGGCGACTGCGGTGGACCCGCCTACGAAAAACGCCCCCAGCAAGAGGAGATGGCCATGGGGGTGGCTGCTGCATTTTCCGGGAAGCTGAATCTATGCGTAGAGGCGCCCACAGGGGTCGGGAAAAGTTTCGCATACCTTGTTCCCGCAATCTATTTTGCGCTGGAACTGAAACAGCCGGTTGTCATAAGCACGGAGACGATCAGCCTCCAGGAACAGCTTGTTGAAAAAGACTTGCCGCTCCTGCGGAAAATCATGGACACGCCCTTCACCGTAGCCCTCGCCAAAGGCAGGGGGAATTATATCTGCATGCGCCGTCTGACCCTCATAGCCGGAGAACATACCGAATATCTGCCTTCCGATGCAATGCGTTCGGATGCGGAGAAAATCGCGCTCTGGGCGCAGGACACCGAGGACGGAAGCATGGCGGAAATTGAATTTCCCTTTGACAGGCAGATCTGGGAGTTCATCTGCTGTGAAACTGGAAACTGCTCGAAGCCGAAATGCCATTTTTCAAAACGGTGCTTTTACTGGAAAGCCAGGAAATCATGGGATTCCGCCGATCTGATTATCGCAAACCATGCACTGTTTTTCACGGATCTTAAAATCAAGAGTTCCGACAACCTGGAGATGAGCCTTCTTCCTGTTTACGGGGCGATTATCCTTGACGAGGCCCACACGCTTGAGGACAGCGCCGCCCAACACCTCGGACTTCATGTCTCCAGTACGGGACTGCGCCTCTGCCTTAAAAGGCTCTACGACCCGCAGAAGGCAAAAGGACTTCTCATGCGTTCCGGAGAGCATCCGCTCCAGCTCAGATCGGAAGCGGGCGAACTAGTTGAAGCCGCAGACATGTTCTTCAATAAGGTCAGGGAGTTCTCCTATGATTTTCCAGACAGCATAATCCGCCTGAGGAAACCGGATTTCGTCACAGACATACTCTCCGAGAAGATCGGACGGTTCCAACATGCACTGGAAGAATATGTGAACGAGCTGGAAGGCGAGGAGGATGCCGATTTGAAACAGGAGCTGAACTCCATGCTCCAGCGCTGCGAATATTACAGGCTTGCGATTTCCGATTTTGTCTCAATGCGCCTCGAAGATCATGTCTACTGGATTGAAAGAAGCGCACGAAATGACATGAGCATCCAGCTTTATGCCGCACCTCTTAATGTGAATGAAATTCTCCGTGAGCTCCTTTTCAAAAGGGAAAAACCGGTGATTGTGACAAGCGCGACGCTGTCAGTCGCTGGCAATCTGGAATATTTCACGAAGAGGATAGGGTTCACCAACGGCGGCGAACTGGTCCTTGACACGCCATTTGATTTTCAAAACCAGCTGAAAATATACATATCAAAACAAATGCCCCTGCCAGACGAGGAGGGATATCTCGACGCCGCGTGTGATGAGATAGAAAACTACATCAGGTTGACCCACGGCAAGGCTTTTGTCCTTTTCACCAGTTACGACACCATGAAGAAAACCGCGGAAAAACTCAGGTTCTTCTTTGAAAATATCGGCGTGACCCTCCTGATACAGGGCGAAGGCAAAAGCAGGACAGTCATGCTCAATGAGTTCAAACAGGATATCAATTCGGTCATTTTCGGGGTCGCCAGTTTCTGGATGGGGGTTGACGTGCCAGGCGAGGCCCTCAGCAATGTCATAATAACAAAACTCCCCTTTGCAGTTCCAAGCCACCCCCTCATCCAGGCGAGGACGGAAAAACTGGAGAGGGAGGGCGGACGGTCCTTCATGGACTATCAGTTGCCGGAGGCCGTACTGAGATTCAGACAGGGTGTCGGACGCCTCATCAGGAAAAAAACGGACAAGGGCATAATTGTAATCCTTGACCGCAGGGTGATCGCCAAACGCTATGGCAGGATATTCCTCGATTCCATCCCCAAGTGTCCAGTGGAGATATGTTGAGCAGTCGAATTACGAATGACGAACAGTCGAATGGCGAAGTCGTGGAAATCCCATTTGCGAATAGTATGGCGTTTCCCATAAAAACGCCTCAGGGGAGCCAGTTTCGGCGAAACTGGCATACTGTAGGAAAAAAGAAAAAAGAGGTTTCCGTAAATGTCTAAGATTTATCCTGATCGCGACAAATGGCTAAAGATGACCGATGAGGAACTTTCTGCGTTGTGCAAAATGCAGACATACAAATCGTCCGGTCCCGGCGGACAGAAAGTGAACAAAACTTCTTCCGCAGTCAGGCTGGTTCACAATCCTACCGGAATGGAGGCTACATCCTCGGAGAGCCGTTCCCAGCATGAAAACAGGCATCGCGCCCTTAAGAAAATGAGAATGAAAATTGCGCTTGAAATCCGTTCCGACGGAAAAAAAGGCATTGACAATTTTGAAATAAGCGTGTCTAATCCGGAGTATCCGCTTTTTGTAGCCGGACTTCTGGATTCTCTCGACAGTTTCGGTTTCCAGATACGGGACTGCGCACAGTCCCTGGGGTTGAGCACCGGACAGCTGGTCCGCCTGCTTGAAAAAAACACTGAAATATGGCGGAAAATTAATTCTGAACGAAAAACAAGAGGACTGAAAACTCTGATTAAAGATTAGGACATACAATGAAAAAACTCATATTCATATTGCTGGGAGCATTGCTGTTTCCCATACTCATCCTTATAATGGTTGTGGCAATACCTCTTTTTCTCCTGTTCCTGATAGCCTTGAAAATGTTCACTTTCAGGATAGGAAGAAAATCTCCCCGGCAAACTTCCGCCTCGTCTGGAAAAATCCATCAGACGGACGACGTCGTCGATATCAAGTGCGAAGTCATGGATGACAAGGCCTGACAATGAAAAATAATTGAATATCCAATATCCAACACGGAATTTCCAATTTCCATTTCTCGAAATTAAATTACGATGGCGAATGCCGTTAAGTAGTTTGCGATCTCCGACGTGTCCGGCGAAGCTTCTTAGCGTAGTCGGAGCGCAAGAAACGAATTCGCCTTTTGCGCCAAGGATGTCGCAAGCTACTCGCAACTTTTCTTGGAGTGCGCGGACAGGGTCACTGCGCTATGGGGAATGCTTCCGCATTCGTAACAAGCCCATAAAAAGCTCATAGCCAACCAGCTCATAGGTCATAGGCAACAAAGAATAAACGTAAGAACCCGGAAAACTAAGACAGCGCGTCGAGGAGCTTTGAAATATCTTCTCCGGTATGGGCGGCGTTCAGCGAAATCCTCAGTCTGGCGGAACCAGTCGGAACTGTCGGCGGCCTTATGGCTACTGCAAGTATCCCTTTTTCCAGAAGGCGGCGCGAAATCTTC
>CAMCYE010000113.1 GCA_945883805.1 Victivallis vadensis
AAACCGAACATTACCGACACGATTGCCAGTCCGTAGATGACCGCGCCCGGAATGTCCATGTCTATTTTCCGTCCGCTGGCGAAATCTCTTTTAAGCGTTCCAGACATCAGAGCCACCAGGGAAATGCTGAGGACTGCGTTGATGAAAAAAATACTGCGCCAGCCTATGTGCTGGACGATGAAACCGCCGAGGACAGGTCCGAGCGAGAGCCCGATATAGACAAATGCGACATTCAGTCCCAGCGCCCTTCCACGCTCGCTTTCAGAGTATTCGGACATGATGAGTGAGACCGCGGTTGAAAACTGCATCGCCGCCCCTATTGCCTGGAATACGCGGAAACCCACGAGCTGGAAAATATCTGTCGATAAACCGCAGAGCAGTGATCCCAGCGCGAAAATGAACATTCCCAACGTGAATACCTTCTTGCGGCCGATGCAGTCCGCGATTCTTCCGAACGGCACAAGCAGCATTGGGACCACTATGAGATAAGAGGAGACGATCCAGTTCAGCATGAGGTTGTCGCAGCCCAGACTTCTCTGTATTGACGGCAGGGCGATGTTGATGGAGGAGGCTAGGAACGGCGTCGAGAAGACGCTTAGATTCGCTGCGGCAAGTATTATCTTTTTTTCTGTAGCATGCGTCATGTTAGTGCTCCGAAAGATAATCAGTTTGCTCAGATGGCTTTTCAGCTTGATTTTCTTTACTGCTGGATATTCAGATTGAGTTGGTAGCGGGTGCCCTTCAACTGGCCGGTCTTTTTTAAGGCTCCAATGAAAACCAGTTCCGCGAGATCCCGGGTCGCAGTCGCACGTGATGTTTTTGTGATACTAATATATTTTTCAGCGCTGAGTCCGCCGGTAAACCCGTCAGGACCTTCCTGGAAAAGACGAGATACAGCCTTTTCCTGCCGCTCGTTGAATGTTCCGTGAAATCTGTCATGGAATTTCGCCTTTGCGATAAGGAAATCGATTCTTTCGACCGTCCGGGCTTCCGCTTCCAGCACTGTTTCTGCAAAATACAGAAGCCAGTTGGAGATCTCATTGTCGCGGTTGGCCTGTTTCAGTGCGGAATAGTAGTCTTTTCTTTTGCGTTCGATCGTGAATGCCAGCGCAATCAACGATGGTTGGCCGAGACACTGTGCCAATGCCTTTTCCGCTATCGCGCGGCCAATTCGTCCATTGCCATCCTCAAAGGGATGAATGCTGACAAAGTAAAGATGGGCTGTTCCTGCGCGTGCAAGGGAGGGGAGCGGATTATCACCATCAGGAGCTGAAGAATTGAACCAAGTTAAAAACGCATCCATTTCGTATTTTACCCGGCTTGAAGGAGGCGCTTCAAAATGCACAACTGGCTCGTGGATGGGACCGGAAACCACCTGCATGGGTTCGTCATGCACACGGTAACCGCCCATTTCAGTCAAATCTCGTCGTCCGCTGGTCAGAGCAGTATGCCATGAAAAGAGAGTTTCATGTGTCAGCGGGACAGCATAGTTTTCATATAAGCTCACCATCATTTCCGCATGTCCCTGTTCGGATGCAGACACATGTCGGCGGTCGGTATGCAGTCCGAACTGTCTGAGGATAGACGATTGGAGACTGTCGCGGTTCAGGTATTCCCCTTCGATTTCTGCGGTCTTCAACGCCTCATCGCTTATCAAATCTACGGTCAACGCCTGTTTTTCATCTTGTTTGAGATGTTTGACAGCCCCATACAATTTGCCAGACTGGAGAAGGAAACGACTCTCCAGCAAGGCAAGAGCTTCGTGTCTATAGCGAAAATGCGGCCAGTCAGCCTGTTGCCAATTCCAAGTCATGAGCAATAACCTCGCCTTTTATAACTCAAATAATAGCATTTATATGAGTTATATCAAGTTTTTTATACATCATCGTCTGTTTTCCGGCAATCAGTCAGAGGTTATTTTTTCTTCTCCGCCTTATCATAGGCAAGACAGAGGAACCAGCATATTGCAAGAAGAAGTCCGGTCAACATGATTCCTTTTGAAACGCTTACCATGCTTATCAGGAAAAAAGAGGTGAAGATTGTGCCTGCTATGCTTCCGGCAGTTGATACCGAGTAAACGTTTCCTGCCGCCGACCCGATCCGGTCGCTGTCTGTCGCCAGCATTTTCACTAGGACTGGGACCACAGCCCCCATGAATACGCATGGGAGGATGAAAAGGGTAATTGAAAGGAGCAGTGCCCCCAGTTTTGTGTCTGACACGTGATTATAAAACAAGTTGCAGATGGAATATCCGTAAAAGGGGAACAGCACTATGAGGGATGACGGGACAAGGATTATCTTTGACAGGGTTCTGATGCTGGCGTTTTTATCCGCAAATCTTCCTCCTGCCGCATATCCTATGCTGAGTCCTGCGAGGAAAATCGATATGATCGCCCCCCAGACATGCACGGAACTGCCGTAATACGGTGACAGCACCCTCACTCCGAGTATCTCGTAAGACATCACCGCAAATCCAGTCAGGAATGCGATCGAATATAAGATTGCCTTAGACATGAAAAAATTCCTTTATAAAATAATATTTTTCTCTCAAGACGGCACAAAGATCACAGGGTTTTTTTAAGGATATTTACATTCTCCAAGAAAAGAACGCGTCAGCAGAGTGACGCGGCTACAGTTTGGATTTATTGTAGCAACGGCACTCTGTTGCCGTTCTCTTTACATTTCAATCTAGTAAATCCTGCTTGGCTCGGCGTAGTTTCCAAAAACGAAGCCTGCTCATCCTGTCTAAAATACAATTTCCTATGCAGTTAAATTAACTCAGTGCGCTCTGTGTCTCCGTGTGAAAACTTCAAGATTTGCTCTCTTGTCTTTCTACTCCATTGTCTCTACCGGGGCGAAATCGTCCATCAATACCTCTGCCCCGTCTGTTGTCTTCCTAAGCTCATCCTCGGTCATCCTGGTATCAATCATATCGCGCATTTTCAAATTCAGATTTTTTTGGGTTTCGATTGCAACAGCTTTCTCTTTGAGCTCGGAATTGTCTAGTTTTCCTTTTACAGGCGCGAATAAAATATAATTTGATCGGTTTGTGCATACGAAAATTGCGAGATCCGGAAAAACTTCCATAGCGGTTTTAATTTCACTTGAAATGAATTTCGGTTTCCCAAGATTTGCGATGTTCGCAGTCATTATTCCCGACGGGGCGAGGGCGGCGTGCACTTTCCGGTAGAATTCCTCGGTTGTAAGCTGGAACGGGATGCTGGCGGCATTATATGCGTCTATGAAAATGATGTCGTATTTTTCTTTTGTCCGGTTCATGAAGTTGCGTCCGTCACCGATGCTGATATTCATCCTGTCGTCTCTTCTGAACCCGAAATATTCTTCCGCTATGCCGGGAATATCTCCGTCTATTTCAACGATGTCTATTATAGTTTCCGGAAACTGTTTTCTCAAAAATCTGGGAACGATGCCTGCTCCGAGCCCGATGAAAAGCACACGTTTTGGGGGATGGTCTATTGCCGGGAGAAAAATGGCCGTGAACCTGCAGTAGTTTGAAATAAGTTCATCAGGAGCGTCCGGGTTCCATATTCCCTGGGAACCCTTGTTAGGGTTGAAAACCATGTGCCGCCAGCCTTTGCTGTCCACCTCGACCGTCACCAGGAAATACCGGGTCTGTTTTTCGAACAGCACATTCCGTTTTTCCAGATGAGGCAGGAAAAAATTGTAAAATCTCTCCCAGAAGTTTTCAGTCCGCGGTTTATTGTCGGCGGCTTTGTCTTCCGCAGGACAGTAAAGTGAAAAACAGAATATAAGCAGATGAGTCAGTATCAGCGGTTTTATCTTCATTGATTTCATTTCGGTTTTTATTTATCCTGCTAAACTTCTTCCATCCGGACAATACGCCCTTCTTTCGCTGATTTAATTGCGGCAAAGGCAACACGTGTTGCCATGACGGCATCATCAACGCCGCAAACAACGCCGCCACAGCCCTTGATTTCATCGACAAAACGATTGATTGCATGAGCGTGTCCCTTGTCCGGCTCGGCGGCGAATTGGAGCATTGGATCATTTGCATCAAGCGACTCATGGCATGCTACGGCTTTCTTTTCCAACCAGCCGGCAATTCCGCCCTGCGTTCCAATATTCGGGTGACGATCCTTAAGGAAGGGGAAAGTGATGCGAGAGGGGACATTTTTAATTCCGGCAGTGCGCACTTCGCACATATGGTCACAGACTACCATGCTGGCATTACCCATGGCTTCATATAATTCTTTCGGGTAGCCAAATGTGCCATTGCCACATAGGGAAAGAGTGGCAATTTCACCGCCTGTGTATTTGACGATAATCGCATGGTTTAGCATGCCGGTCTCAATAGCGACCACTTCCTTAGGTTCACTTGCAAGGAACCAGTTGCAAATATCCGTAAAGTGAGTCATTTCAAATAGCATCGGGCCGTGCGGAGCCTGAGTTTTGTCGAAGACCCAGTTTTTCCACGAATACCAGTCATCATTGATTCGGCAACAGAATGTGGCTACGCCATCATCCTTGCGTTTTGGACGGGTAGCCCCCTCTCGGTCCCAGCGCCAGTCACATATTTGCGGCTTATCCATTTGACCACGGAAAATCCGATGTGCTTCAATCATGGCCGGGCTATTGCGCCTATTATGCCCTACACAAAAAGGAATTTTGCTGGCATTTACGGTTCTCTGTATTTTATAAGCCTCTTCCAGTGTGGTTGCAAGAGGTTTTTCCACATAAATCGGCTTGTCGTATTCAACCGCCAGTTCGATGACTGGAAACCGTAATTTCTCAGTCGTTGCCAGGCATATGGCCTGAACCTCCGGATTCATTACAGTTGCTCGCCAGTCTTTGCTGATATTTAGAGCACCGTGAACATCACGGCATTCCTTGAGGGCTTCGTCAGAAAGATCGCAACAAGTATGCAATACTGTTTTGGGTGATTTTGCAATGTTCGGAATATGCATTCCACGAGCCAATGCACCACATCCGATAACTGCGAAATTTACTGGTTCCTGTAACATTTTCAGTTTTCTCCAAATTAGGAAAATTAAGTTGCCTCCGCCATCATTACTTCAAGGGAAGGTATAACTGAACCACTTGGATTGCAAGGATCGGAAATAAGCGAATATGAGTTGGATAAAATCAAAATTTTGCTGAATCCAGTTTGCATTGGCGGTGTCTGTCATTAGATTAAGGCTCATGCACTCGGGTGCATAAGAACGGGAAATGTGAATTTCCGTGCTTTTGCGTCTCTGTGATTAATACAAAAGGCTGATGATGAAGAATCTGACCAGAAAAGACATTGCTAAGGCCGCGGGGGTGTCTCCCTCGACTGTCTCCCGTGCGCTTGCCGGTAGTCCACTTCTCCCGAAATCCACGATTGAGCGTGTGACGGAACTGGCCGCTAAATTCGGATATAGGCCGAACATTCTCGCAAGCCGTCTTGCTTCCAACAGAAGTTTCCAGATCGGGTTCGCCGTCGAACTCTGGCCAGGAACGCGTCGTGGCCCCATACGCATGTCGTATTACTCCACGATCTTGGATTCGATGGTTTCAGCAGCGTTTGAAAGAGACTACAATGTCATGCTTCTCCCCTACCTGAAGGACGGGAAATCTGCTGTGGAACATTTTTCAAATCTCATCCTCTCCAAGCATGTTGACGGCATAGTTTTTGCCGGTCTTACAAGGGAAAGCAATATTCCGGCTGAACTCCTGAAAAGAAACATTCCCTTTGTGGTCATAGGTTCCGAGGCTGTGAAAAATAAGTTTGTGTCAGTTAATACAGATCCGCATCTCTCCATGACGGAAATGTTCAAGTCTCTCGAAGGAAGAAATTACAGGAGAATCTTTTTCGTAGAAGGGGATCCGGAATATTACCATGCTGTTTCACTCAGGGCGTCATTCATGAAAGTCTTGGAAAAGAGCAGTCTTTCCCTTGCCGGCGTAATCAAGGGTGATTATTCCAGGAGCTCGGGCTATGATTCTGCGGGAAAAATATTTTCCATGAAAAAGAAGCGGGACTGCGTGTTTTTTTCAAATGACAGGATGGCAAGCGGTTTTTACATGTACTGCCATGAACATAAAATCGCCATCCCGGACGATATCGGCGTGATTGGCAGCGACAACGACGATTCGGCCTCGGCGCTTTATCCGGGGCTCAGCACTGTCGAACAGCCACGGGTTGAAATGGGAGCAGCCGCAGTGAATCTCCTGATAGATGTTTTTGAAAGGAAGCCGGTTCAGCCGGTTGTCATACCAAACAGCTTCATAGAAAGAAAATCATTTTGAAAGAAGAATTATTGACAGGATAACAGGATTGGCAGGATTAGTCTGGAGAAACCAGTGGGGAAATAATAAATCACGGGGGAAACAATGAAAGAGAAAATGAAAGTGGGGCTGATAGGTTGCGGAAATATCAGCGGTGCCTATCTGAAGGCCGCAAAGACTTTCAAGTTCATGGAGATTTCAAAGTGTGCCGATGTCATTCATTCGGCGGCTGAAGCGAAGGCAAAAGAATTTGAATTGCAGGCTGTACCGGTCGATAAACTGCTTGCCGATCCGGAAATAAAAATCATCCTCAATCTTACAATTCCCAAGGCGCATACCGAAGTCAATCTCAAAGCGCTGAATGCCGGAAAGCATGTCCACTGCGAAAAACCCCTGGCAATTACACGTGAGGACGGTAAGAAGGTTGTCGAGTTGGCGAAAAAGAAAAAACTCCTTATCGGATGCGCTCCAGACACTTTTCTCGGTGCCGGAATCCAGACATGCAGAAAACTTATTGATGACGGCTGGATTGGCAGGCCTGTTGCGGGAACCGCATTCATGATGTGCCACGGACACGAGAGCTGGCATCCCAATGCGGGTTTTTATTATCAGACAGGCGGAGGACCAATGCTTGACATGGGCCCATATTACATTACCGCACTTGTGAATCTTCTCGGACCGGTGAAGAGGGTTTGCGCCTGTACTTCCAGAGCCTATGAGGAAAGATTTGCCACATGCAAAGAACTTTATGGACAGCTGCTTCCAGTTGAAGTAGAAACGCACCAGGCTGGAATCCTTGAATTTGCCAATGGAGCTCTCATCACGGTTGTGATGAGCTTCGATGTCTGGAAGCACGATCATTCAAACATTGAAATTTATGGGACTGACGGGAGTCTGAGGGTTCCGGATCCGAACTGTTTCGGAGGACCTGTAAAACTTTCAAAACCAGGTGCCGATTGGCAGGAGATTCCGCTTTCACACGGATCCGCCGATAATATGAGAAGCATCGGTGTCGCCGACATGGTGAAGGCGGTTCAGAAAAGACGGGTAAACCGCTGCAGCGGGGAATTGGCCTATCATGTTCTGGATGTCATGCTCTCTTTTGAGGAATCCTCGAAGAGCGGAAAACATGTAGTCATAAGAAGCACATGCAAAAAACCGGAAGCTCTTCCGCTCGGACTACAGAAAGGGGAATTGGATTGAAGAATGAACCGGTGAATCGGAGAAGTAAGATAGGCTTTCAGCCTGTTACTTGGAGGGCAGACGACAGATTACGGAGGGCAGCGGCAGTTCGGAAATTCGGAAATGCGTAAGTTCGGGAGTTTTTTTAATTGAACTTCGAACATTCAATCCGCCGCGGCGGAAACTTCCAACTTCGAATAGGTTATTGATGATGGGTGAGATATGGTGGAAAATTAACAAATGTTGGAGTTCACAGCTTTAGCGTGTCTTATTTCCGAAGACCGACGACAGAAGACTGACGACCAACAAAAAAAGGAAATTAAAATGAATAAGAAAGCTTTGGTAACATGGGGCGGCTGGAACGGGCATGAACCTGAACAGTGCGCTAAAATATTTGCTGATGTGTTGATAAGGGAGGGCTTCGATGTCGAGATTGCCGTCAGTCTTGACTGCTTTGCCGATGTCGATAAAATGAACGGCCTCAGCCTGGTTGTTCCTGTATGGACTATGAGTCAGATTACAGGCGAACAGGAAAAAGGGCTGCTTGGAGCGGTTAGCAACGGTGTGGGCATTGCCGGATGGCATGGTGGCATGTGCGATTCTTTCCGCAATAATACCGAATATCAGTTCATGACCGGGGGTCAGTGGGTTGCGCACCCCGGCAACATCATTGATTACGAAGTGAATATTGTAAAGGGAAAGAAGGACGATCCGATCGTTAAAGGCATCAGGGATTTCAAAATGAATTCTGAACAGTATTACATGCATACCGATCCGGGCAATGAAGTTCTTGTCACGACAACCTTTACCGGTGAACATGCCGAGTGGATTAACGGTACCGTGATGCCGGTCGTATGGAAACGCAGATATGGCAAGGGCAGGGTGTTCTATACTTCGCTTGGCCATGTTGCAAAGGATTTCACCGTTCCGGAACTGAAGGAAATTGTCAGGCGCGGAATGCTCTGGGCCGCGAAGTAGAACGGGTTTGCCGCCCGTTCCCCTGATTTGCGGCTCTTTCTCAAATCGAGTGGGTAACTCGATTAGAAAGACTGAATATCCAATCCGCCACGGCGGAAATGTCCACCCGATGAAGGGAAGGCGAGGGGAATTGCGGAAATTAAATTTAGAAAGTAGAATTTAGAATTTAGAAAACTGGGGAAGAAGAGGTGCGGAAATTAGAATGTGGAATTTAGGAAGTAGGAAACGAATTTTAGAGTGAAGACGTGAGAAGGAGATCTGGAGTTTGTTCTTTGTTTATAGGCTTGTTACGAATGCGGAAGCATTCCCCGGAGTGCGGTGACAGAGTCACCGCTAGAGCGCAGACTTCGTCTGCGCACTCCCTGGACGGCTTTCGCCGTCGTAATTGAATTCCAGAAAATGGATATTGGACATTCCGTGTTGGATAT
>CAMCYE010000114.1 GCA_945883805.1 Victivallis vadensis
CCCCATTATTTTTTGAATGTGAAGGAGCAGTTTGAGGAAAAAATCCTGCGCAATGCGTGGGATGAATACAGTATTGGCAGGACTCCCAATCCGTGCGCCCTCTGCAATCGTTATCTGAAGTTTGGCGCGCTCCTTGACTATGCGGTGAAAATCGGGGCTGCCGGAATCATTACCGGGCATTATTCGAAAATTAAAAGAAACGGGGAGGTGGTGTCCCTGCATCGGGGAGCTGATCCTGAAAAAGACCAGTCTTACTTCCTTTTCGGGCTGACTCCTGAACAACTTGGCAAGTCATTCATGCCGCTGGGTCCCTTCACAAAATGCGAAGTTCGCGAAAAGGCGCGCAGATTTGGGCTTCCCAACGCTGAAAAAACCGAGAGCCAGGACGCATGTTTCGGTTTCAGGGACGAGACATTTTCGCAAACGCTCTGTGGGCTTTTCAAAGGAATCCCGCGGAAGGGACTGATAAAAGACAAGTCCGGCAAGATCATCGGGGAACACGGGGGAGTTCACCTTTTTACAGTCGGGCAGCGCAAAGGGCTCGGAATAGCGCTGGGGGCGCCGGCATACGTTGTGAAGATCCTTCCAGAATCAGGGGATGTCATCGTTTCCAAAGATGAAAATGATCTTTTCTCAGACCGTTTGACGGCTTCAAATCTAAACTGGCAGGCTGCGGATTTCGAGGGACGGAACTTCAAATGTCTGGCGCAGATCCGTTACCGTGGAAAACCGGTCAATGCGGAAGTCACTCCATTGCCCGGAGGCAGGATTGAGGCTAAATTTGAAAAACCGCTTCGCGCTGTCACACCGGGACAGGCCGTGGTTTTTTATGAAAACGACCGTCTTGTCGGTGGCGGTTGGATTGATTAAACTCCTGTATTTTTGAAAAAGAACATGATAATTGGCAATATTTTTGATTATTCAGTTTTTTTGTAGGGGAATGGTGCTATTTTTTATGTTTTCCTGTATTCGTACCAATTTGTTATGGAGAACTGTTGATTTCGCATTTTATCAGATGTAAATATTCACTGGACAGGTAAAGTTTAGACGATATTTGTCTTGAAACTGGTTTTTACATAAATTATTTTGTATATCATGTGGAGGTTTTTTTGTGTCGAAAATTTTTGTGACAGGGATAACCGGATTGATCGGCAGTGCATTTTCAGCAATGCTCCTCGAACGTCGTGATGATATACAAGTTATTGCACTTGTCAGGGGCTCCGACTTTTGCAGTGCCACAGACAGGGTTGACCAGATAATTCGTGACCAGTGTATTTTTGACGGACGGCCCGAACTTGCCAATTCGATAATCAAACGCATCAAGACGATAGACGCTGAAATCACCTCCGTAGATGAAAAGGATTTGTTCAAGAAGCTCAAAGGCGTTGATGTATTCTTCCATTGTGCGGCCGATGTGAATTTCGGCAAGGATCCGGACGGTAAAACTTTTAAGACGAATTACGAGGGCACCAAAAAAATGCTCGCCCTTGCGGCAAAGCTCAAGGTCAAGGCTTTCCATTATGTGAGCACCGCTTATGTTGCGGGAAAACATAAGGGGGCTGTCCCAGAGGACGGACTTGTTGCCAAGGACTTCAATAATTCCTACGAAAAAAGCAAATTCATGTCTGAACAGCTTGTCAGAAGTTCGGGCGTTCCTTTCGCAATATATAGGCCTTCTATTGTTGTCGGGAGGATATCCGACGGGAAAATAAGGAAGCCTCTCGCATTCTACAGGGTTCTTGAATTCATGGCCAAGCTCAAGAAGCACCGCTGTTCCAAGATGAAAATAAGCCCGTTGGAGAAAACCTCGCTTAATCTCAGGATGGAAGCAGCTCCGTCAGACAAGATTTATTTTGTCCCGGTTGACTATGTGCAGAAATGCATTGTCGAATTATTCCTTAATTCGCCCGTTTGTAACAAGACCTATCACCTGACCGGCAACAGCCCTGTTTCAACGGTAATGATAGGAGAAGCCATTTGCAGGGCTCTCGGCATAGAAGGGGTGACAGTTGAGGCCGAGGTGAAAAATCCGTCCCCTGATGAAAAGGTCGTACAGAAATTCCTCGTGGATTTCCTGCCGTATTTCTCTTCACAAGGTGTTTTTGATGTCAAAAACACAAGAGAGGCCCTTGGATGCCCTTCGGTTGACTGGGTCATGGATACTGACAATCTGGAGAAGATAATCCACGGATTCTACCTTGACCGTTATCCCGAGCTTTTCCAGGGTCGGTAAACTCCGGGCACATATCGTCAATTGTCCATTTAAATTTTCCGCCGCGGAAAATTTTTCTTCCTAATTGGATACTCAAAAATGGGATTAGCCCCTCTTCATCCTCCAGATCAGCGACACGGTGAAAAATCCCATTGAAACCAGGACTATCGTTGCGCCTGTTGCAGTGCCGAAACAGAATGAAATTATTAGCCCTGAAACTCCCGATACTATGCCGATGATTACCGCGTTCAGGGTATAGCTTGAAATGTTTCCGGCGACATTTCTGGATGCTGCCGCAGGCAGTATCAGCATTGCGTTTATTACGAGAAGACCGATCCACTGGATGCTTATTGTCACAACCAGGGCAACAGTCATGGAGAATATGAACTCCACCAGCCATACGTTTATCCCGCGGCTTTGCGCGAGTGAACGGTTCAGGCTTACAATGAAAAGCTTATTGAAGAAAATCACCCATAATATCAGGACTGCGCCGATCACTATGACCAGCCTTGTTATTTCAGGTTTTGAGATCGTCAGGATGTCGCCGACAAGGAATTTCGAATATTTGTTTATGCCACCGTACTTTGACAGGATGACAAGGCCCAGGGCGACACTGAACGCCATCACAAGTCCGACTATCGTGTCCGTGGAAGCAGCGCTGTAACGCCTGAGTACGGTTATGACGGCCGTGAGCGCCCCTGCAAAAATAAGCATTGCCCACGTCGGATCCGTCAGGCCGGCAACCGCGCCAATTGCAATTCCCGTCAGGGCCGCGTGCCCCAGCGCCTCAGAGAAGAAAGTCATCTGGTTGTTTATGACCATGCATCCCAGCAGCGCAAATAGCGGGGAAACCAGAAGTATTGCAAGAAGCGCATTCCTCATGAATCCATAATGCGCCCATTCAAAGGGCATTTGCGATATAAGTGTGTGCCAGAGTTCCATTTTTATTTATTCCTGATTTCCATTTTTACGGTTTTCCCGTTCTGTCCGGATTATGCATTCCGGGCATTCATGCCTTTCAACCGAAGGCTGCCCAAGCTTTCTTATTTCAGATTTTACGGCGGAATAATTTATTCCGAAAACTGATTTGATTTCCGGAGAAGAAAGGACTTTTTCCGGAGAACCCTCGCAAATCATCGCCCTATTGAGAAGTATCATCCTGTCTGCGAAGTTCGCAACCTCGGCAATGTCGTGGGATATGAGGAAAATGGACAGGTCATATTCCCTTCTGAGGCGAGAAACAATCCTGTAGAACACTTCGATGCCGGATTTGTCGACGCCTGCTATCGGCTCGTCGAGGAGGAGCAGGTCCGGGATCGGGCTGAGCGCAAGTGCAAGCATCACCCTCTGGAACTGCCCGCAGGAAAGCTGTGAAATCTTCATGTCCGCATAACTTTCAGCCTCGACCATCTTCAGCATGTCTAGGGTTTTCTTTTTCGATGATGAAACGTGTCCGAGCCAGAGGGGAAAGGAGGAGTTCACAGATGCGAAAAGGTCAATGACGCTTATGGGCGCTGTCTTGTCGATGTCCAGTTTCTGAGGCACATACCCTATTCTTGGTTTTCCGAAGGAGCTGCCGTCGGAATGCACAAAATGAAGGTCGCCACTGTGCGGGATTTCGCCAAGCATCGCCTTAAGGAGCGTCGTTTTTCCGGCTCCGTTGGGACCGATTATGGCGGTGAGTTCGCCGCAGTGGACGTGCAGATTGAAATCCTTGAGGATCTGGTTGCCCCCGATGGAAACCCCGAAATCGGTCAGGCGCGTGCAGCATCCGCCACATGGCGGCGGCGGTATTTTTAATTTATCAATCACGGTGGACATGATGCCCTTTCAAAAAGTTAGGTTTTGAATATCCAACATCCAACCAGTCTTCGCATAAGCTACGCCCGGCACAGCACTCAATTTTCATCCGATGAAGGAGATAAATTAAATCTTCTTCTTACATCTAACGACTAGCGACTAGCGACTGACAACTTCCCCGTTTCACCTTTCCCAGAGCGCTTCCTCTAGAACTTCAAGGTTCTTTTCCATTAACTTTATATAGGCGTCGGCTGTCATGGGACCTGAAACTCCCGGGTCAAGAGTATAGAGTTTAGCCTTTGTCTCCCTGGCTATTATTTCCGCGCTCTTTGCGGAATACTGGGGCTCGGCGAAAAGTACTCTTACTTTTCCCTTCCTTATGATGTCAATTGTATTCGCGAGCTCTCTGGCATCCGGGTCGGAACCCGGTTCGCGTTCCACTACGGCGACGATATTTAATGAGAATTCCCTTGCAAAGTAGGGGAACGCTTCGTGAAAAGTGATGATGTCGCGGTTACTTATGGTTTTTGCGAAGTCGGCTATTTTCATGCGGAGTTCTTCGAGCTTGAAAATATAGGCATCTGCATTTTTCCTATAGGTTTTGGCATTTTCGGGATCATGTTTTGAAAGACCGGCGGCAATATTCTCGATTTGTTTCTTGTGAAGTGAAATGCTGACCCATACATGCGGGTTTTCAACGTTGTTCACGTCCTTTATAAGGTCAATCCCTCTGCTTGCATTTATTATTTTAAGACCCGGCCTGTCCTTGATCACCTTTTCCAGGAAAGACTCAATTCCGGCGCCGTTGACTATGAATATGTCGGCGTTTGAAAGGACTTTCATGTCGTTCGGCGAAAGCTGATAGTCGTGGAGACATCCGCTCACCTGTCTTGTCATGTTTTCCACGGTCACACTGGGGATGTCTCCCGCGACATTGAGAGCCGCCACATACATTGGGTAAAAAGATGTTACGATTCTTGTTTTCACATTTTCCGCATTGGCGGAAAATGAATAAAATATGAATAAGCCCATAAAGAAAGTATAGATTCTAATCATTTTGATCCTGCTCCGTGTTTTAAATTAAAAATTTTTACACTTCCGCACTCCCGAACTATTTCCTGCTTTAGCCCCTTACGAAAAATTATAGCAAATGTTTTTGTCGAATGTTCCTGCCTGGGAACGCCAAGCGTCTGCTTGGCTGTTATTAAGAGCCGACCAGACGGTCAGCGATCCCGGCATCCTGGCGGCATCGACAAGGGCACTTTTCCCATAGGGAAAAACCTAGTGCTTTTCATGTTTCTTTCTTGCCCCGCTTTCCTTGCAAACGATGTGGACGGCATGGCAGTCATTGCATTGTTCGATGACGTGGTCTTTGTTGAACAGCTCCCAGTGTTTCCTCTGGTCAGGAGTGAAAATCCCTGTCCCGCCGCACAACGGACATGCGTTGTTCAGCGCGCTCAGTATGGCCGATCTTATAAACTCTGAGCGGTTCGGAATATTTCCCAGCGCCTTGAGCAGCGGTCCGTCAGCCTTGAATGTCATTACAATGTCTTTCTTTGCCATAAGGGGGGCCTTCTTTTTTTTATAAATATCTTAGTAAAAGTATTACTAAATAATACTTTGTCAAGGAGGATAAAATAATTGACAGGGGGATAATGAATAATATATTAGGTATATAGCAAACAAATAAGGAGATGAAGTATGAAGAAGGCGGCTTTGATGTTGGCAGTTCTTTTCTGTGGGGCTTGGCTGGTTTCAGCGCAGGCGGAAAAAACGAAAAATGCACCTGAACTTAAACCTCTCAACGACTGGACATTTTTCCAGTTGGGATTTTTTCCGGGGATTCCCGCAGGAACTGATAATTCAAACGTGTACGGTCTCAAGCTTGGCGCCCCGATGGTGGACGGCCATGGCAGAGTTTATGGAATAGAACCTTCTCTTATCTATAGTGGAACTGATTACATTAACGGCATACAGGCGACTTGGGTCGGCCCTTCTATTTGTAAGGAGACCTACGGCATCCAGGCCGCATGGTTTGGCCCGACAATAGCGAAAAAAGTCTATGGTCTTCAGGCCAGTTGCGCTGTGAATGTTCTGGATGACATCATAGGATTTCAGCCGGGCGCTGTGAACATTGCAAAGAATGTCTGCGGTTTTCAGGCTTCGATAGTGAACATCGCCGACAAAGTGATCGGATTCCAGGCTAGCGCGGTAAACGTGACGAAAGAACTGACTGGTCTCCAGCTCGGCGCATTCAACTACAGCAAGAAAAGCGGAATCCAGATTGGCGCCATAAACATCATCGAAGACGGATGGCTTCCCTTTACACTGATATTCAATATCAAATATTAATCTGAATGTTCACAAAAAAAGGAGAAAAATAATGAAAAGCATGATTTTGAGTTTTATGATAGCCGTCTGTTTGACAGCAACTGTGTTTGCCGATAAGGGCGAAGATGCCACGGCCGCTAAACAACCCGTAAAAAATGAGGTGGCTGCTCCGGCAAAGGCGCAACCTCTGAACGAATGGGAATTTTTCGAGCTTGTTTTCGTCCCGGGAGCTCCCTCTTCTTCCCTCAACTCGAAGATATACGGCGTGAAAGTCGGCGCTCCGATTTCAAGCGGCAATGGAATAGTTAACGGTGTCGAAGCCAGCTTGTTCACATCCCTGACAGCGAATGTGAGCGGTTTTCAGACAGCCGGGTTCTATGTTGACGCCCAGAAGATGAAGGGACTTCAGTTCAGCATCGTGAATTTCGCGGAGGACCTCAACGGAGTCCAGTTGGGTATTTTAAACATGACCCAGAAGAAAGGATTCCAGATAGGCTTTGTAAACTATATCAAGGACGGGGTGATTCCGTTCTTCCCGGTCATCAACTTTAAATTTTAGTTCAATGATATGAAAAAAGGCGCGGTCGATAAGATCGCGCCTTTTTTGTTTGGAGTTCAGGAATCATGACAACAGTTGATATCAAAGGAATCAGTAAGCAATATTTGCCCGGAAATCCTGTACTGCTGCCGCTTGACCTATGTGTGAATTCCGGAGAATTGTTTTTCCTGCTCGGCCCCAGTGGCTGTGGCAAGTCCACTATGCTGCGAATCATCGCCGGTTTTGTCAAGCCGGACACTGGAACTGTCAGTTTCGACAGGCAGGACATAACCGACATGCCCCCTGAAAAACGTCAGACTGCCATGGTTTTTCAGAATTATGCATTATGGCCGCACATGACGGTGTATGAGAATGTGGCTTTCGGACTGAACGCCGCAGGCGTGAAAAATCCGGAACTTGACCGTAGCGTGAAAGCGGCGTTGGAAACAGTCCAGCTTGGCGGTTATCATGACCGCAAGCCGACATCCCTGTCCGGCGGACAGCAGCAACGGGTCGCACTTGCGAGGGCTCTGGCGGTGAACCCGAAGATACTCCTGCTTGACGAGCCGCTGTCAAATCTTGATGCCCGCCTCCGCGATTCCATGCGGGTTGAAATCCGGCGCATATGCAAGGAGCGGCATCTTACGGCGATCTATGTCACACACGACCGCAAGGAAGCGCTCAGTATGGCCGACCGGATTGCGGTGATTGACAAAGGCGCGATTCAGCAGATTGGCACTCCGGAGGATTTGTATCGCAGACCGGCAAACCGGTTTGTCGCCAGTTTTCTCGGAGAATGCAACTTCATTTCCGGCACAGTTATTTCCAGAGGAGAAAATAAAACTGTAGTTGAGACTGGCATTGGGACTTTGACTTCGGCCTTATCGCCACCTGAAGGCGATGCGAAAATAACCGTCCTGATCCGTCCGGAAAACATTCTGATAGGAGGAGATTCCGCACCCAACAGTTTTGACGCAGCCATTGAAAACGGAGTTTTCCTTGGTGAGACTGCCGTCTGGAACATCAATTCCAACAGGTGCAGGCTGACTGTGACAGAGCTGGGAACCAGGCCGAGAACCTCCGGAGATAAATGCCGGTTCAGTATTGCCGCAGAGAACATTGTTCTTCTAAAATAAGAAACCACAGAGGTGCGATTGGAAGAGAGTAAGTTCTGGAGTGCGTAAGTTCACGTATAGGAATTTCAAAGTTGGAACGCAGGCATTCTTAATTAAAAGAGTGTGGTACAGGCGTCTCGCCTGTTCTTCAAGAAGAAAGAAATAAGGACAGGCGAGACGCCTGTACCACGTTAAAAAGGATGCCAGCAAGGTGTTTACCCGCACGCCTGAGGCGTACAAGCCTATGGCGGCGCCGTAGGCGACCAGGGCTGTGAACTCCAACATGTTCGATATTTGGCATTTTTCAAAAACTTTGTGCCTCTGCCTGTCCCGGCGAAGTGCCTTGACGAAGACGGATGCCTTTGTATCTCTGTAACTATTTTTAAGAGTTGCGGCTTTTAGCCGCCTAATTTAATAAGGGAGAAAAAAACATGCCGATGCTTGATATGCCGATGGAAAAACTTTTGAAGTACAAGGGACAGAGTCCAAGACCGAAAGACTTTGACAAATACTGGAGCCGGGCGCTTAAGGAGCTTGATGAAACTGATCCGCGCGTGGAGCTGGTCCC
>CAMCYE010000115.1 GCA_945883805.1 Victivallis vadensis
TTATCGCCATCTATTTTCCTGTAAAAACAGGTTCTGTAACCTGTGTGACAAGCCGCCCCGCCAATCTGGTCAACCTTGAAGATCACGGTGTCATCATCACAGTCGACAAGGATCTCCTTGATTTTCTGGACATTGCCGGACTCCTCGCCCTTTTTCCAGAGCTTGCTTCTGGAACGCGACCAATAGGTGGCGTTCCCGGATTTAAGGGTCTCCTCCCATGAAAGCTTGTTTATGTATGCGAGCATCAGGACTTCGCCTGTTTTCCAATCCTGGGCTATTGCGGGTATAAGACCATCACTTTTTGCAAAATCCAATTCAATCATTTTACCTGTTTCCTGTATTGTTTTTCACTTTCACGCTTAATTTTTCCGGTACATGCGAATGCCTGTGCCGGAAAAATTCACTAACGACGTCTCTTGCTGGGCGTCCGGCTATCCTCTTTGACCGGGAATTTGCATCTCGCCTCGAGCGAAGACATAAATGAACGCACCGCCATCTTGGTTTTCATTGACGCATATATTTCGGTGAAGAATTTCTCCTTCTCCTTGAACTCCTGTTCGGAGGGCATGGTCTTTTTTTCCACAAAAATGAAAATAGCGCCGTATGCGGTGTCTTTCACAGCCGACACTTTGCCCGCCTTTGTGCCCGTTGCGAGTTCATAAATAACAGAACCGTCGGCTTCCTTTGGGGGAGTCATCATGTCAAACTCGGGGAGGTCTTCGAACTTGAATTCCACTAGGGAAGCATCGATATTTTTACCGGCATCCAGAGCCCCGGACACTTTCAACGCCGCATTTCTGGCGTTCTCCCTTGCGAGAGACAATGATTTTTCAGCAATGCAGTCTTTTCTCACCTTATCCTGCACTTCTTCAAGTTTTGCACTCCTGGACTCCTCCTTGTCGGTCATGCAGGCGACAAAACAGGCGTTATTGCCCTGAATCGCATCAGATACCGGCTGATCGGCGAAGAGCTGGGACACTGCCATCGCCAACTCAGGTTCCCTGCCCACGTTTTTCAAGACAGGGTCTTCCGCACTGAAAAAATCGGTTTCATAAACCTTGAGGTTTTTCTTTTCGGCTACGGCTGCAAACCCGGCTATGACAGCATCCTTTGTTTTCAGGTCGGAGGTGGACTGATAGGCGTCAACTGCAAAAGCCTGCGCGTCCTTGACTGCGAGAATTTTCATCTCATCCGCCAGAAGCGTCTTCTTTATTGTTTCGGCCACTTTATCCAAGGAGAGTACCTCGTCCTTCTCTTTGAACTTATCCTTATTGGCCTCGTAATACTGTTTTATTTTTTCTTCGGCAACCGAGACCGACTTCTCATACCCGACATAATTGAAGCGCACGAATTTCGCCTTAAACTTTGCAGGAATCCTGTATTTTTCAGGATTTGCGTTGAAGAATGCTTCAACCGTTTTTTCATCGGCAACGACAATATCGGAGTAGGCTTCAGCCTTGAATTTAGAATCCTTCACCTTGAATTTTTCAAATCTTGTATTGAATGCCTGCCTGACTTCCTCCGGTGTTGTCATGATGCCCGAACCTATCTCATTGTAGAGTTTTTCGATGGCAAGCTGTTCCCTTACGGCCCTGTCAAGGTCCTGCTTGGAATATCTGAAAGGTGTGAGGTACTGTTTTACAAACTGCTCGAACGTGGCCGCATCAAACTTCCCGTCCTTCTGGAAAACCGGGCGTGCGCGGAGATAGTCGGCCACTTCGGAATCACCGATCAATATGTTTCTTTCTTTTGCGGCGCGGAACATCATGATTCTTTCAAGGGCTATCTCTTCCGCGTCGTTGCGCATGTAAGAACTGTTGATATTGAAGCCGGGACTGGAAAGCGACATGATGATTGAGAACGAATCCACATTTACCATGATTTCCTGTTCTCCGACTTTCTTACCCAGAATTACCGGCACTCCCGATTCCGAGGATCCCGCCCCCCTGATCATGTCCAGGAAATTGAATCCGGGAGAAAAATACAGGACGAAGGAAATGATTATCGCGCCGGTGAAAACTGCAAAAGTCTTTCTTCCATGCTTGGCAAAAAAGCCGTTTAACTTGGTTATGAACATTTTAAATATGACCTTTCAAGATTAATGTACCCATAAGAACGAAATGCCGTCTAATATATTTTTGTTCTGCAATCTTTAAAGGCGTGAAGAGCAAAATCTTCAAGAATTCAGGATGCCCTCATCAACCACAGCAACGGCAAATACTGTCAAATCATTTCTTGATTAATCCATATTACATATCATCTTATGCGTTCTTATTGTTTTTCATGCAACATCCCATTTGGAGAAAATAATCATGACTGTATCTGAAATTATCGGCAGACACGGGAACAACAGGGAGAACCTGCTTCAAATCCTGCACGATCTTCAGGATTCGTCCGGCGACAATTCCCTTCACCGGGATGTGCTGGAGGAACTTGCGAAAACCATGGATATCCCCGTCGCCGACATTGCAGGCACACTTTCATTCTACACAACAATGTTCAGCATAAAACCCCGCGGAAAACATATCATCCGCCTCTGCGACAGCCCCCCATGCCACATAATGGGTTCTGAAAACATTCTCGCAACACTCCAGAAAAAACTTGGCATAAAACCCGGCGAGACAACTCCGGACGGGAATTTCACCCTCGAAATCTCGGGGTGCCTTGGAATCTGCGGGGTTGCGCCGGCAATGATGATTGACGATGCCGTGTACGGCAATTTAACAAGGGAGAAGATCTCACAGGCGATTGACAATTTGCCTGGTGGAAACCCCATATCTTCATCCTCTGATCAGGCGACCGGTTCAGGAACCATTCAGTCGCCTGGAAAAATCGTCCTCGATAACTGCGGTGTGATCGACCCTGAAAATATTGAGGCCTACATTGCCAGAGACGGCTACTCCGCCCTAAGGAAAGCCCTCACTGAAATGAAGCCTCAGGATGTCCTCGACACGGTAAAAGACTCCGGATTGCGCGGTCGCGGAGGCGCTGGATTTCCGACAGGGCTCAAATGGGGTTTATGCGCTCCCGGAAAATCAAAGGAAAAATACGTGGTCTGCAACGCCAATGAGGGAGAACCGGGCGCTTTCAAGGATCGTTTAATCATGGAAGGCGATCCTCACAAGGTTATAGAGGGGATGACCATCTGCGGTTACGCAATCGGCGGAACCCGCGGCTTCATTTACATCAGGAGGGAATACAAGCTCGCCATCGCACGCCTTCAGAAATCGATAGGCGATGCGAGACAATACGGATTCCTCGGAAAGAAAATACTTGGGAGCGGATTCTCTTTCGACATTGAAATAAAAATCGGCACAGGCGCATACGTCTGCGGCGAAGAATCCGCCTTAATTGAATCAATGGAGGGAAAACGCGGCCTCCCGCGACTCACCCCCCCTTTTTCCGTCCGGGGCGGATTCCGCGGAAAACCCACAAACGTCAACAATGTCGAAACCCTCGCCAATATTCCCCCTATCACCAGGAACGGCGCGGAATGGTTCAAAAATTTAGGAGCTGAAGGGACCCCGGGGACAAAAGTCTATACGATACTGGGGCACGTCAACCGCCCAGGAGTGATTGAAACCCCATCCGGGGCGACTCTCCGCGAAATAATTTACAACTACGGTGGGGGGATCAAGGTCGGAAAACTCCATTTCGTCCAGCTCGGCGGAACCGCAGGCGACATCGTCGGCGAGGAAATGCTGGACGTCCCACTTGACTACGCCTCAATGTTAAAGGTCGGACACTCCCCCGGTTCTGGTGCGATTCTGATTGTCAACGATTCCGTAGACATCAGGGACTTCCTGGACTCCTGCATGCAATTCCTCCTCCGTGAATCCTGCGGCAACTGCAATCCGTGCAGGAACGGACTCAAGATCATGAAGGATATCACGGCGAGACTTAAAGCGGGGAAGGCTTTTGAGGAGGACATAGACGGGCTAGAGGAAATTTCAATGATTCTTAAGTCCTCGGCATTCTGTCCGCTCGGACAGTCACCCGCCAGCCCAATCATGTCAGCCATGCGCTATTTCAAAGACGAGATCAGGAAGGGGATAGACACAAACGCCGTAAGGCATGATATAAGACACACCCGGCGCGAATTAACGAGTCTGGCGTCGGCGTAGGAATGGATGATCTGAATATCCAATATCCAACACGGAATATCCAATGCTGAAGGAGAGATAATTTAAACATCGAATATTCAATCCGCCACGGCGGAAACATCCAATATGAAAAACAAGGAGATATTGAAATGATAAATCTGACAGTGAATGACATCCCGGTGTCTGTAGAGAAAGACACCACCGTCCTTGACGCCGCCACGAAAGCAGGCATAAAAATCCCCACTCTGTGCCACTTCGACGGAGTTTCAAGCCCCGGCTCATGCCGCGTATGCCTCGTGGAAATCAAGGGCGCAAGGACGCTACAGCCGTCATGTGTAACAAAGGTGTCCGAGGGAATGGCGGTGAGCACGAACACAAAACTCGCCCGCGACGCGAGAAAACTCTCCGTCGAACTCATGCTGGCAAACCATCCCTGGGACTGCAACGCATGCGCCAGGAACAACGACTGCGAACTCCAGTCCCTGGCCAAAAGCATGGGCATTACGGAAGTCCGCTTCCCGTATGAGAGGGAACAGATGCCCATTGACGATTCAACACCCGCACTTGTCCGCGACATGAACAAATGCGTCCTCTGCCGCCGCTGCATCGGCGTCTGCCAGGACATCCAGGGCGTCGGCTCCCTGTCTCCGCGTCTCCGCGGTTTCGACACAGTCATCGGCGCGGGTTCCGGCGACAATCTCTGCGAGGCTATCTGCGTACAGTGCGGACAATGCTCCGCCGTGTGTCCGGTTGGCGCGATATATGAAAAAGACTCCATCAAGGATGTATGGAAGGAACTGGACAATCCGGACAAATATGTGATCGTCCAGACAGCTCCCGCAATCCGTGCGGCGCTCGGAGAATGTTTCGGACTCAAACCGGGGACCCTTGTAACCGGAAAAATGGTCACAGCCCTCAGACGCCTGGGATTCAAAAAGGTTTTCGACACGAACTTCACCGCCGATCTCACGATTATAGAGGAAGGCTCTGAACTGCTGGCGCGGCTGAAGACGGCCCTTGTTGAAAAAGGGGAAGTGTCTCTTCCGATGTTCACAAGCTGTTCGCCGGGCTGGATAAATTACATGGAATATTTCTATCCGACCCTTCTGCCCAACCTCTCAACCTGCAAGTCGCCACAGCAGATGTTCGGAGCCCTGGCGAAAACCTACTTCGCTGAAAAGGCCGGGATTGATCCGTCTAAAATAGTTGTCGTTTCAATAATGCCGTGCACTGCGAAGAAATTCGAGTGTGACCGCGAAGAAATGAATTCGTCAGGCTTCAAGGACGTCGACTATGTCCTCACCACCCGCGAACTCGGCAGAATGATCACCGAGGCGGGCATTGATTTTGTAAATCTCGGAGACGGCGAGCAGGATGCGCCCATGGGAATGTCGACAGGAGCCGCAGACATTTTCGCAAACACCGGCGGCGTAATGGAAGCCGCGCTCAGAACCGTATACGAAATTGTCACCGGAAAGGCGTTGCCCATGGAAAAACTCCATATCAAACCGGTCCAAGGGCTCAAGGGGTTGAAAGAGGCGGCCGTAACACTGACCGGATGCAAGCCGGAATGGAGCTTCCTCGAAGGCGTCACTGCGAAAGTCGCAGTCGCACACGGACTCTCAAACGCAAAACAGGCATGCGAACTTGTCGCTGCGGGCAACAAGCGCGGATGGCATTTCATTGAAGTAATGTGCTGTCCCGGCGGCTGTATCGGCGGCGGAGGACAACCCAGACTCACAACCGACGCAATACGGAAAGCCAGAATGAAAGCCATCTACAAGGAAGATGAGGGACGTCCAATGCGCAAATCCCATGACAATCCTGCGATAACGCAGATTTACAGTGAATTCCTGCACGCTCCGCTCGGACACAAGTCGCATGAACTCCTGCACACGCATTATAAGTCGAAGGCTAAGTAAGGTGAATAAATCGGAGAATCGGCGACCGGGTGAAACGGTGATATAAGATTAAGAATGGATTGATGGATCATTCCGATGTAGCCGCGTCACTCCGCTGACGCGTCTTTATTCCAACATATTTTTGAACCGACGATTAAATACGAGACATGCCATGATGAAAAATTTATCAAAACACGGTGCTGATTTCATAGATGACGCGAAGATCAACGACCTTGTCAAAAACATGAAAGAAGACAAGGGGAGAGTCCGGGCAATCATCGCCAAGAGCATGGAAAAGAAACCACTTGCCGTAGAGGAGACCGCTGTTCTCCTTTCAGCGGAGTCACCGGATCTTGTCGAGGAAATCTTCAATGCGGCCCGTCAGCTTAAAAAAGACGTTTACGGTAACCGGATTGTGATTTTCGCCCCGCTTTACATCGGCAACTACTGCGTCAACGAATGCGCATACTGCGCATTCCGCAGAAGCCTCAGAACGACTGTCCGGAAAACACTCAACCAGGACGAACTCATCGCCCAGGTCGAGGCGCTGGAAGACAGCGGTCATAAACGGCTGATACTGGTCTTCGGGGAACATCCGGACTACACACCGGACTTCATCGCGGAAACTGTCAGGACAGTATATACCGTCAAAAGAGGGCACGGCGAAATCCGCAGGGTCAACATAAATGCCGCCCCAATGGACCACGAAGGCTATAGGAAAGTCAAGGACTCCGGCATCGGCACATACCAGATTTTCCAGGAGACCTATCACCATGAAACTTACGCAAAAGTGCATCCTGCCCACACGCACAAAGGCGATTATCTCTGGAGACTCGACGGACTGAGCCGGGCTTTCGAATCCGGCTGCGACGACATGGGGATTGGCGCCCTGTTCGGGCTTTACAACTGGAAATTCGAAGTGCTCGGGCTTGTCACCCACTCACATCATCTCCAGAAAACCTACGGTGTCGGACCGCACACCATAAGCTTTCCAAGGGTCAGACCGGCGCATGGCGTCGAACTTGACCGGAAATATTTTGTCAGCGACCATGATTTCAAACGTCTTGTTGCAATCCTGCGTCTTTCGGTGCCATACACCGGAATGATTCTCACGGCACGCGAAACGGCGGAGATCCGCCGTGAAGTGATGGCGTTCGGAGTCTCACAGATTGATGCCGGCACGAGGATCGAACTTGCCGGCTATACCAAAAAGGCCGAAGGACAGGAACTCAACAAGGAACAGTTTCAAATCGGCGATGTGCGCCCTATGGACGAGATCCTGCGCGAACTCATGCAGAACGGTTATGTGCCGAGTTTCTGCACCTCCTGCTACCGCTCCGGAAGGACTGGACAGATTTTCATGGAGTATGCCATTCCGGGCTTCATTGAAAAGTTCTGCACACCCAACGCCCTGCTCACCCTTGAGGAATATCTTCTTGACTACTCAAGCCCTGAAACCAGGAAGGTCGGGGAGAAGCTTGTTGCCGAAGAACTCCAGAAAATCAAGGAAGGCCCCCAGAAGCAGAAACTCCTAGAACGCCTGAACAACATCAGGAACGCTGGCGACCGCGATTTGTATTTTTAGTAGCTCGGGCTTTCCAGCCCGAGGATCCTGATATTTGAACGCGATTCAATGTTGTAAAAAAGTAACTCGGGCTTTCCAGCCCGAGAAGAACAATCAAGAGAAGGCAAATGCAATCTCGGACTGGAAAGCCCAAGTTACTTTTCCAACCCGAAGAACATGAATGCGGTGAAATCGCCACTTTCAACATATCTGATTTCAGGAAGCTCGGCGTCAAACTCTACGAATAACAGGCAACCGAGCTGATTTCAAAATGCGAGAAAACCGTTGTCGCAGGAATATCTCTTGTTGGTCCGCCTAGGCGGATTAGTATGTCTTCGTATTCAACAGATTAGACACGCTAAATCCGTGAACTCCAACTTTTGGAATCAGCTCAAAAAGGCAATTTTGAAATTGCCTCAACCAATTAATATCTCACATGATTTCCGGCGACAAACACCTCCTGAGGATAAATAAATATCTCAATATAAAGATAATAACCTCGTTGGTTTTTCTTGAAGAAACAAATAGGTTATAAAATTTCCGGTTACAGGAAATTTTCATCTGGAGATAATTTCATCATGAAACCTGGACAACAGCTGAAATGCCCGCACTGCGGAAAAGATTGCTTCCTGGTCAAGAAGTCCCTTATGGACGGCTGGACCAAGGTCGGCGACATCCTCGCCTGCTCCTGCTGTTCTGCGAAGATCGCAGACCTTGAGGACGAAAAAACCAAAGCGTCAGATATCGACAGTAAATTTTCCAGTTTGGAAAATTTATTGTCTGAAAAGAAGAAAGAGGGACCGAAGATCGAATCTTCGGAAGATGAAAAACATTTCTGCCGCGACTGCATCCACTTTGTGGCGCACCCATTCCTTTCCAGATGCGAACTTCGCAAAAAAAACGTCAACCCGATGAACGACTGCCCGGAATTCAAGAAGAAATAAACAGTCAAATCATCTATGGCTACGG
>CAMCYE010000116.1 GCA_945883805.1 Victivallis vadensis
TCCTCGCCGAACCCGACGACGATATCCAGCTCTCCGCGCTCCTGCAATACTGCGGACAGAAGCCGATTCCCGTTTTTGTCCTAGGAGAAGGAAGCAATGTGATAGGTTCGGATAAGCCGTTCGGGGGAATTGTCATAAAGCTCGGCAAGAACGATTTCAAAAGAATGAAAATCAGTCATGTGCATGTGACCGTCGGTGCCGGAGTTTCGCTTTACAATCTTGTGAACACCTGCGCTGAAGCCGGTCTCGGCGGAGCCTCTCCGCTTGCCGGAATACCTGGAACCGTGGGTGGCGCAGTGCGGATGAATGCCGGTGCGCGCGGCGTTTCAATGGGTATGATTGTCGAAGATGTCTGCGGGTTTGATTCCAATGGCAATCACTGGAAAGCTTCCGGTTCCGAAATAAAATGGGACTATCGTAAAACCTCAATCCCGGAAGATGTCATAATCCTTGCGGTCATATGCAAATTCGAAAAAGTCCAGACTTCCTCGGAAAGGGAGAAGATTAAAAGTGAATTCCGGTGGCGTCGCGAGTCACATCCGTCCGGCAGAAGTGCGGGATGCGTATTCCGTAATCCTACACCGGATCTTTCGGCCGGAAAACTTGTTGATATTTCAGGCGGAAAGGAATTATCCTGCGGCGATGCCATCGTAAGCGACAGACATGCCAACTTCTTCATAAACAGGGGGGACGCCTCTGAAAAAGATTTTATCGACCTTATGCTTAAAACAAGAAACGCGGTTTTCAGTTCTACGGGAATACTCCTCAAGCCTGAACTGCGTTTCGCAAATCAGGAAAGCGCAAAATCTGTCATGGAAAATATTAAATCTCCGGAAATAGCCCTGTTAAAGGGTGGCACGAGCAGTGAACGTGAAATATCCCTCGTGTCTGCGGGTTTTGTCGCAGCAGCACTGCGCGATGCCGGTTACATTGTCAACGAGATAGACATCAGGAAGCCTGAAGTGACTCCTGAGATGAAGAAGGCCGACATCGTGTTTCCCGTCCTCCATGGAGGATTCGGGGAAAACGGCGAAATCCAGAAGGCCCTTGAGGCCGCAGGCATATCTTATGTAGGATGTGACAGCTCCGCATGCGAAATAGCCATCGACAAGATTCTGAGCAAAAACCTGATGCGTGAGGAATCCATTCCAACTGCGAACTTCGCAATCCTTACAAGGAACAATAAGGCGTTCCCGGCAAATCTGAAACTGCCCGTGGTCGTGAAGCCGCCCACCGAAGGCTCAACTGTCGGAATAACAATTGTCTTTGATGAGAAAGACTGGGATGCCGCCGTGGAGACAGCTTTTAAATACAGCGGGGAAACAGTCCTTGTCGAACAATTCATCAAGGGCACGGAAGTGACGGTAGGCATATTGGGAGAACAGGTTCTTCCGCTTATTGAAATAAGATATCCCGGAAAAACCTACGATTTTGATGCGAAATATACTCATCAGCAGGGGGAAACCCGTTATTTCTGCCCTCCCGAATCTATCCCCCAGGAAGTTCAGGTGAAGGCGCAGGAAATCGCCATGAATTTTTTCAGAGCGCTAGGCGGACGTGATCTTATCAGGGTTGACATGATCATCAGCGAGGACGATTATTCCATTTATGTCCTTGAGGCGAACAATCTTCCGGGCTTCACTGAAAGCAGTCTTTTCCCGAAAGCCGCAAAAACAGCCGGCTATTCATTTGTGGAAGTATGTGCGAAACTCGCAAAGATGGCACTTGCTAGGAAAAAGTAGTGCGCGGGCGGGGGCGCACGTTGTCCTGATTTTGGGATTTTAAAGAAAATTCCAAGACTTTAGAACTTCCGAATCCCTGCGTTTTGGATTTTTACATTTCCGTGCCTTTGCCTCGGGCAAGAATGCCCGAGCTACTTCTCCGCTTCAATCTTATCGAATCCAGTAAACGGTCTGAGAACTTCGGGGACAATCACCGAGCCGTCTTCCTGTTGGAAATTTTCGAGGATGGCGATTGCGACCCTGTCGGTCACCGCCGTCGCGCTGATTGTATGCAGGAACCCCCTTGACCCGTCATCCTTCTTGTACTTGATATTGAGCCGCCGCGACTGGAAATCGGTGAGATTGGTATTGGATGTCACTTCCCTGTAGCCGCCGAATCCGGGGAACCACGCTTCGGTGTCGTATTTCCTGTAGCCTGGCGCACCCATGTCGCCAAGACATACATCCACGACACGGTACGGTATCCCAAGTTTTTGGAGGAGGTATTCCTCGTTGGCAAGGCATTCCTGATGATATTTCTCGGAATCCTCGGGCATGCAGAAAATAATCTGTTCGACCTTGTGGAACTGATGAACACGGAATATTCCCTTTGTCGCCTTCCCGTAACTTCCCGCTTCGGTTCTGAAGCACGGGGAATATGCGCAGTATCTCAAAGGGAGAGTTGAAGCGTTCAGCGTCTCGTCCGTGTGGAATGCGACAAGTGTCTGTTCGGATGTCCCGATAAGCGACAAGTCCTGATTTTCTATTTTGAAGGTCTGGTCGGCGAAGAACGGCAGATATCCTGTTCCGAAAAGAGTTCTGTCTTTCGCGGCGCATGGCGTTACAAAAGAGATGAACCCCTTTTTGATAAGTTCCATCTGGGTCCAGAAGAACATGGCGTTGCAGAGCTGTGCACCTTTCCCTTTCCAGTAATAGAAGCCGGATTTTGCGACTTTCGCGCCGCGCGGTGCGTCAATCACGCCGAGCAGATCGCCGAGTTCCTGATGATCCTTTGGTTTGAACTTGAATTCACCGACAGCTCCGACTTTGCGGATTTCGCGGTTTTCAGTGTCGTCTTTTCCTGCCGGGGTTTCAGGGGAGATAAGGTTTGGGAGCCATGCCATCTTGGAATCGAGCTCCGTCTGCATTTCAACAAGTCTGGGTTCGAGAAGGGCGAGCTCCTCCTTGATCTTCTTTACAGTTTCCCTGGCTTCGGGCTTGTCCTTGCATTCCTTGCTGAGTTTGTTCCTGTCGGATCTGAGATTTTCGGTCTTGACGGTAAGCTCGCGCATTTCTTTGTCGAGCACGACTATTGCGTCAATATCGACCTTGGCGCCGCGAACTTCGCAGTTCTTCTTTATGAACTCCGGATTCTCCCTGAGCAATTTAATATCAATCATAAATAAAATCTCCTTGATTTTGCTTGGCAAGCGTCAGCTTGTTTGTTTTAAACCGCAGGTTTAAAACTGCGGCAGCGGGAAGTCCCTTGTGAACTCCTTCACTTCGGCGGCTATCTGTTTGAGTCCGGCATCGTCGTTCTTCACGTTTACGGTTCTTTCAATCCATGCCGCGATCTTTGTCATTTCGGCTTCCTTCATTCCGCGCGTGGTTACTGCAGGTGTTCCGATTCTGACGCCGCTTGTCACGAAAGGTTTTTCCGGATCAAAGGGAATCATGTTTTTATTGACGGTGATCGCCGCTTTGTCCAGGGCCAGCGCGAATTCCTTGCCTGTGGTTTTTTTCGGACGGAGGTCAACAAGCATGAGATGGTTGTCCGTACCGCCGGAAACAATCCTGAAACCGCGGTTGCCGAGTTCCGCCGCGAGATGTGCGGCATTCTTCACAATCTGTTTCTGGTATTCCTTGAACGAAGGCTGAAGGGCCTCGTGGAAGCAGACGGCCTTTGCCGCGATTGTGTGCATCATCGGACCGCCCTGGAGACCCGGGAAAAGTTTTGAGTTAATGTCTTTCAAATATTTTTCCTTGCAGACGATCAGCCCGGATCTCGGACCGCGGAGCGTCTTGTGTGTTGTGGATGTGACCACATCGGCATAAGGAACCGGGTTCGGGTGGATGCCGGCGGCGACAAGGCCTGCGACATGCGCCATGTCAACCATCATTTTTGCGCCTACCGAATCTGCGATTTCACGGAGTCTCTTGAAGTCGAAGAATCTCGGGTATGCACTCGCACCGACGATAAGGAGTTTCGGCTTGCTGGCATCTGCGAGTTTCGCGATTTCATCGTAGTTGAGCATTTCAGTCTGTTTGTCGACACCGTAGGGGATGATCCTGTAGAGCATGCCGCTGAAGTTCATCGGATGTCCGTGCGTGAGATGTCCGCCATGGGCGAGATCCATCGCGAGAACCGTGTCGCCGGGATTGATAAGGGCGAAATAGGCGGCCATGTTCGCCTGACTGCCCGAATGCGCCTGTACATTTGCGGCTTCTGCGCCGAAGACTTCACACGCCCGTTTTATTGCGATGGTTTCGACTTCATCCACAACTTCGCATCCGTTGTAATAGCGTTTGCCCGGATATCCTTCAGCGTACTTGTTTGTAAGGACGGTTCCCTGTGCGGCGCGTACTGCGGCGCTCGCGAAATTCTCGGAGGCGATAAGTTCAAGACCGCTGTCCTGTCGTTCCAACTCCCTGTCGAGGAGGCTTGCAATCTCGGAATCGACTTCGCGTACTGCCGCCGCTTCGTCATAGGTTTCCGTTTCAATTTTTTCGAGTCTGCGGATATGGCGCGCATCTTTACTGAACGGGGTCGACATCCATGTCTTGACTATTTTTTCGGTGTCCTCGAAGCTGATGAGATCTCCGGGGATGACCAATACGTTTGAGCAGTTGTGGTCGCGACTTGCTTTTGCGATCTTTGCATCGGAAACTACTGCGGCCCGGACGTTGTGGAAACGGTTTGCAACGATTCCCATTCCGACCCCGGAACGGCAGATGAGGATTCCGCAGTCGGCTTTGCCTTTTACAATTGCGAATCCGAGCTCGGCTCCGAAATCGGAGTAGTCATCGCAGGGATCGGCCTTGAACGGACCCGCGTCAATCGTCCTGTACCCCATGCCGTTAAGATTGGCTATGAGTTTGTTTTTGAATTCAAAACCGCCGTGATCACCGGCAATTGCAATTGTAAGATCTTTTTTTCCGGCCCAGTCCGTAATTTGTCTCATTATATGTTCCCTTATATTAATGTTTTTATCGTCCCATGGATTGTTGCAGTAACAATTTTTAAAATGCTTAGACTTGCTTTGCGGAAGTCTTTACATATGTTTTTTAAGCCAAGCAGACGCTTGGCGTTCCCGGGAACGCTGACCGTCTGGTCGGCTCTATGTATTTTCCTGTGCTAGTATCCGACTGTCCGAGTTAAAGACAATAAATTCAAATTGCTTGGCCACTCGGACACTATTTTCTACATTATCCAATAATCCATCAATACTTCCGTATAATTTCCAGGAAGAGATTGTCGAGAGCATCCTTCATTTCGCCGAAGCAGTCGCTGTAAACCTTTTCTGTTCCCCCAAAAGGGTCTGGAATGTTGCCATTGTTTTGCGAAAATTCAAGCAGTGTTCGTGTTTTTTTGAGAGCCGATGGTGACATTGACCCTATGTGCTGGCGGTGGGATGAGGTCATTGCGACAATCAGGTCTGCGGCATCTATTTTCTCCTTGGTCAGCGTTGAACTCTTATGGGAGGAAAGGTCAATGCCGTAATCTTTCATCACTAAAATAGACTGCGAAGAGGCGGGTTCGCCCTCTCCGGCGAAAGTCCCTGCCGATTTGACAATTATGTCGGTCTTGGCGGATTTTCCGCAGAGGTTTCTGAAATACGCCTCCGCCATAGGGCTCCGGCATGTATTTCCGGTACAGACAAACAGAATATGCATTTTCTTATCCTCAAAGGTTATAAATTTGCGGATTTCGCAAATTTATTTTTGGATCTCAATGTTCAGCTTCCCCATCTTATAATGTATGATTCTCTGGGTTGTCTTCAGGGCGCGTGCCGCCGCTGCTACATTCCATCGGTTGTTTTTCAGCGAATCCACAATAAGTTCCTTTTCAAAAGATGCGACCATTGTTTCAAAAGAAGCGCCCTCTTCCGGAATTATCGCCGTTCCGCTCTCTTCCGCAGTCTGAAGGGAAGGCGGGAGGTCATACGCGTTTACGACATCATTGGTTGTCAGAAGCACTGCGCGCTCAATGCTGTTTTCCAGTTCGCGGACATTTCCCGGCCAGTGATATGACATCATCATGTTGATGGCCGGAGTT
The DNA here is from genome assembly GCA_945883805.1 of Victivallis vadensis. Classification (GTDB taxonomy): domain Bacteria; phylum Verrucomicrobiota; class Lentisphaeria; order Victivallales; family GWF2-50-93; genus GWF2-50-93. Next base: position 5,998 of record CAMCYE010000116.1, read on the forward strand.
GAAATCCTCCGGACGTTTTTATTGTACTGCCTGTTATATTTTTCGAGGAAGTGGTCGGCAAGGAGGATGATGTCGGATTTCCTTTCGTGGAGGACCGGAAGGATTATTGGAAACACATTCAGCCTGTAATATAGGTCCTCCCTGAATTTGTTTTCATTGATCGCCTCCTCCAGATTGCGGCTGGTTGCCGCAATTATCCGGACATTGGATTCGACGGGTTCGTGTCCTCCGACCCGTTCAAAAACCCGCTCCTGCAGGACACGCAGGAGTTTTACCTGCACCGATTGGCTGACATCCCCTATTTCATCGAGGAAAAGGGTGCCACCGCTGGCTATTTCAAAGCGCCCCTTCCTCTGCTGGAACGCGCCGGTGAAAGAACCTTTTTCATGTCCGAACAGCTCGCTTTCAATAAGATTTTCCGGAAGCGCGGCGCAGTTCACGGCTATGAACGGTCCGCTCTTTCTGGGACTCGCATAATGGATTGCCCTGGCGACAAGCTCTTTCCCTGTGCCGGATTCGCCGCGTATCAGAACCGTCGCGGAGCTGTCCGCCACCTGGGCGATCATTGCATAGACAGCGCGCATGCTGCTGCAGTTGCCTATGATGTTGCCGGGATGGAACCTGACACTGAGTTCGTGGCGGAGGCGCTCGTTTTCTGCACGGAGCTGTTCCTTCTCTTCAATTTCAATTTTAAAGGTGGCCACCGCGTCAGCAAGGATATTTGACAGGATTTTCACAATGCCCTGCGCTTTTCCGAGTTTTTCCGCCGATGCGGGTGGATGGTCAATGCTGAAAGTGCCGATGACTTCGCCACCGTGTTTGATTGGGAAGCAGATGAATGCGGATTTCGCAGCGCGCACGGCCTTGGTCTTTCCGAGAAAAGCGGGTTCCCTTGAAATGTCCGGTATCAGTATCGCCTTACCCGTGGCGGCGACTTTTCCAGTGACACCTTCTCCTATCCTGTACTGACCGCGCTTCCTCTCCTCTTCGCTCAGACCGCTTGACGCCTCGATTACAAGCAGATTTCCGCGCCGGAGCGTAAATGTCCCGTGTTCGACCCCCATTTCATACCGGAGAATGTCAAGCACTTCGCGGAGAAGGGCCGAGACATTTCTCTGATGGACAAGCGCGTGGCTGATCTTGTCAAGGACATTGAGTTCCATGTTTTCATGCTGACTTTTCAAATCCACCCCTCTGTTGAAGAATGACAATTTTGTTTGTCTGATATTGTTTGTTCCAAAAATGTAAAATAACATGGGACGGAGAAATAACCACCGGAGAAATTAAAAAGTAGTTCGGGATATCATCCCGAGACTTGACTGTAGGTGGGGCGACATGCGGGACCATGCTTGCCATTTGCCGGCGACCTATTTTCTTGTCTCCTGGGAGACGGCCTTCCACTTGTCATTTTCTTTCTTGAAAGTGAACAACCAAGTCACTTTCAGCCCGTAAGTGCCGTCGGCGATCTCCATTTTGCAGATTGCCGTGGCATCATTGTCCTTGACATCGATTTTTTCAAAACTGGCAACCTGCATTCCCATATTCCTGTCTTTGCAGTAATTTTTAATGGCGGCTTCAAACGGCGCCGGATTTACTGTCGACCCTTCTTTTGATCCGCCGCAGGCGGATATGAGTGACACAAGAATCGAGACGAAAATACAGGCGATAATGAGTTTTTTCATCGGTTCTCCGGGTGTTGTCATGTTTTGCGGTTGTTCATCTGTCGAGGGAGCTGTCGTTCAGTATTTCGCGGGCGAGGGGTGCGTTTAGAATGCGCATGAGCTCCCTGCGGCATTTTTTCTCGGTGCGTTTCCTTACCGTGAATTCCGGGTTCAGTACCATGGTCGCGTGAGCGAGATGGTATATGTATTCGGCCATTTTGTACGGTTGCAGCGGTACGGTTTCATATCCACGTCCGACGAGCTCGTAATAGAGTTGTTTCCCGCAGGTGACACCGTCGTCCACATTCATGGCGAAACGGAGGTTTTCCTTTCTGAGTATTTCAGTCCTGTAAAGGGCGCAGATCGTGCGGACATAAAAATCGAGGCGTTTTTCCGACCGCAGTTTTTTTATCCAGAGATTGATGTCGGTTGCCTTCTTGAGGAGAAGCTGCCATCTCGGGGTGAGATCCAGTTTTCCGCCGCCTACACATGCGACATCAGATTTCCCGTCTGCGAGACTCGCAATTTCCGAAAGCCATCCGTTTTTATGAACAAAGGTGTCTGAATGCATTGCCATGAAAAATTCGGAATTGGTGTTGTCGAGCCCGATGTCCAATGCGGTTCCATGCGCCCAAGACCCGGATTTGACAACCTGTCCGGGGCGTTCTATCAGCTTAATCCATGACAACGAACGCAGGTAATCAAGAGATGCGTCGCCGGAATCATTGTCGACCACGATCACCTCGTAAGGCCGGTCTTTCGTGAATTTGCGTATGCTCCTGAGGCAGAGACGCGTGAGCTCTTCCGTCTTATAATTCACAATGCAGATCGTGGTTTTGCC
>CAMCYE010000117.1 GCA_945883805.1 Victivallis vadensis
CTGCTTTCCTATTACAGGGGACTGAAAGGGGAATTCGTATTCGACGATACGGCTCTGATTGCAAATGACACTTTCTATAACACCGAATCAAACCCATTGAAATGCTGGGACCGCGGGTTCTGGGCTGACGGCAGAGGCGGGCTTTACAGGCCTGCGGTAATTTTCTCCAACTGGCTGAATATAAAAATCTTCGGTCTTTCCTCGCCCATGTTCAGGATTGTAAACCTGCTCCTGCACATGACGGTGGCGTTCCTTGTCTATCTGCTTGTAAGAAAAATTAACCTGGGGCGGTCGTGCGCGATAATAGCCTCGATCCTATACGCAGTCCATCCCATTCACTCCGAAGCGGTCATTCCAGCTTTCGGAAGGGCCGAACTTCTTTGCGCAATTTTCTTCATACTCGCATTCATATTCCACAGCAGGAAAGAAAATCCCAGGAACTCCGCGATACTTGCAGGAGTTTTTTTCCTCTTGGCGTTATGGTCAAAAGAACATGCTATCGCCTTCATCCCACTCTGCCTCCTGTATGATTTATTCCTGGGAAAAATCAAAAACGGGAAATTCATACTGAAATATTCCATTTACGCCATATGCCTGGGGCTCTTGATATTTTCAAAATATTCGGCAATGCACACGGTTTTACCAGGCAAAGATAAAAATGAAGCCCTTATTGACAACCGGCTGGCTTTATGCGCCACACCTGAACGTGTCGTCAGCGCCATCAGAATACAGGGAATCGCCCTGGGCAAATTCGTATATCCTGCAAATCTATCCCACGATTATTCATACGCACAGATACTTCCTTCGGAATCGGTGTATGACATCAAAGCACTTTTAACCCTGATAATATTTTCAGGATTACCTGTTTTGCTGATTTACTTTTATCCGAGAAGAAAAACGGCCATTGTTTTTCTCGCTTCCGCATACGCAATATGCGTTATTCCAGCGGGAAACTTCATAATCCCGGCGGGAACGATTTTTGCAGAGAGGCTTTCATACATACCTTCAATATGGCTCTGCATCTTCTTCTCCCTGGCCTTTATAAGGCTTTCAAAAAGCATCCCATTCTTTTTAACCATCCTCGCCCTGGTATCAATCATAGGACTATTCTCATACCGAAGCCTTCTCCGCTGTAGCGACTGGCAGAACAGGATGAGCCTTGCAGTCTCTGGGCTAAGCTCCTCGCCTTCAAGCGTGAAAACCTGGATAAATCTTGCCGTACAATTTGAGGAGACCGGACAATACATGGCGGCAATAGATGCGTGCAATATCGCCCTCGGGATTTATCCTGACGACCCGTCGGTGTATCTCAAAAGAGGAACCTATTACACCCGGGTCATGATGAATGATGCGGCAGAGGAGGATTTCCGGAAAGCGCTATCCATGAATCCGGAATATCTTCAGGCAGGCATTAATCTTGCGGTTGTTTTGGCAAATACCGGAAAAACCGATTCCGCAAAACAGATATTAAGGGATATTCTACGGCAATATCCGTCGCAGACAGCAGCATCCGAAATGCTTGACTCATTGGAGAAACACTGAGGTAAGCGTTAAGCTGGGTAAAATGCGGCTTATTGCCCATTGAAGCATGTCGGGTTTTAACCCGACGCTTTGTTGGCGGTTAAAAAACCGCCCTATAGGGAATACATAGAGCCGACCATACGGTCAGCGTTCCCAGGAACGCCAAGAGTCTGCTTAGCTAAAAAAATGTCTGGAAAGACTTCCGCATGAAAACAAACCCAAAAGATATCCCGGACTATTTCCATATCATACACTCCCTTTTCAGCCTCATTTATAAAAATTTCTGATTTATTTTAGTTTTTTTTTTGTTTGCCTATTGCTTTTGCAAGTCTTTTTTGGTATAATTAAAATCAGAGTAGAATAAAAAGGGTCAAAAGAAAAATAAAAAAGGAGAACGAAAATGAAGAAAAGTCGTGGATTCACACTGATCGAGCTGTTGGTCGTTATCGCGATCATAGCAATCTTGGCAGGAATGTTACTTCCCGCCCTCAGCCAAGCCCGTGAAAAAGCTCGCAGAATCAGCTGTACCAGCAATCTGAAGCAGATCGGTCTTGCAATTCGCATGTATTCTCAGGAATTCAGAGAAAGATTCCCAGAGAAAAGCGCTGCAGCTGGCTTGGAACAGCTTCGCGCCGGTGGATATCTTGAAAACGTAAAGTTGTTCACATGCCCGTCAACAACTGACGCAATCACAGACGGTTACGACCTTGGAAACACAGCCGCTGTAACCGTATCTTACGGCTATGTCGGTGGTTTGACCGAGAATAACTCGGTTGACAGTGCCATGGCATCCGACCATATATCAAAAACACCCTCGAACCATATCAAATATGGTAATGTCCTCTTCGTAGACGGACATGTTCAGGGATTTGCTGGAACAACATGGTGCAACAATACAAACCTTGGGTTTGCAACTGGTGCAACAGTACCAGCAGGCACTCTCCAGTAATTTGACCTGATTCAAAAATGATCGACCCTTTGAGGGAGTTTGAAAAAACTCCCTCTTTTTTTTGCTTTTATCGTTTCCTTATGTATATGTATATTTTTAAATAAAAATATACCAAATATGTTCAATCTAAAAGATATCCAAAATAAATCCGCAATTTTCCCTGCACTCAATTTTGTCTGCGTCCTTATTGTCTTTGTGGCAATTTTTTTTTCATTCCCCTTTCTGATACTATTTCCATCAGGAACCTTTTCCTTCCAGTCACTGATATGTATTTTCAGCATTGAGACCATATCCGCACTGTCAATCGCATTATTGATTCTCAAGAAAAATGCATTTGCATATTTCTTCAGTTTTCACCCTATTCCGGCTATCGCATTATCCTTAATCTTCGCAATAGAACTGCTCCACTTCAACCTGATTGACAGTTATTCCTATCGCGATTTCATGTTCTCCATCGCTTTATTTGCCGTCCCACTTGCCATATACGCCTATTCCACCGAAGCCAAAGCGATTATTTTTCATTTCATGTCATTGTTCTGGCTCATAGACATAATCCATTGTTCCTGGCAGATCGACGGCAATTGCGTGGGGATTTCGGGAAATCAGAACTGGAATGCATCGCTAATCCTTGCCACAGCCCCTTTTGCAATCTATTTTGTCTACAGGCATCTTTCAGAAAAAAGTATCATTACAAAAAAACTCACCCTGTTTTTGTCTTCAATACCGGGCGTGATCTCATTATATTTCATCTATTTATGCGATTCCAGAGGCGCCTGGCTTGCACTGACCGCAGTGTGTTTTATTGCATTCATCGTTTACCTGCCCGGATTTAAACGCAGGGTCCTTATCAAATTCACCGTATATTCTGTCTTACTTCTTGTTTTATTCATATTGTTTAAAGGAAACATACTTGCCAACATCCTCTTCAACGATGTTAGATTCTCCCTGTGGCACAGCACGTTAAGACTTTGCATGGATAACCCTCTCCTCGGAGTAAGCTGTCCATCATTTGAAAGCGCCTACGCGCAATACAGGCCCATCGACTATTTCATAAAAAGTCAGTATTTCGCTTTCAGGACACCACATCCCCACAATGAGTTCCTATATATATTGGCATGTTTCGGAATTTTCGGCGCCATTTCCTGGATAATTCTCTGGATTTATCCGCTGGTGAAAGTGTTCAGGAAATTTAAACAGCTTGATACAATGACAAAGCTTTCTTTGCTAGCCCTGTCAATATTAGTTGTCCATTCCATGTTTGACCTCATACTTTTCCAATGGCCGACAATTTTCATCGCCTGCATATTACTCGGACTGTTATGGCAGGAATGCTGGCCGATAAGGAAAGAATCTACCGAAGGCGTCTTGCCTGCGGAATTGAACGCAATTCCCTGCATGCCGGATTTACCTCCCCAAAAAGCAGGTTATCTTCAGAAATTCCTGATTTTCCTTTCTTTCATTCTATCTTTCACTGTTTTTATCCTTTTCAGCTATCAGGATTTCAGATATTCCGCAAATCTCAGGAATTCCCAAATTGCGTTTTATTCCCATGAAGATCCGGCAAAGTCATTGGTTTACCTGAACGACTCCATTGATTATAAACCCGTCCCCTCTTCAATTTCCCAATGCGGGATTGTCTCCTCCACTATTTTCAGGGACAACGTCATGTCATTGTTCTATTTCGATAAACTTTCGAACACTCCGTGTCCGCAGATAGCGCACAGCAACAGGCATATTGCAGAATCCCTCGTGAAGTCAGGAAGGAAAAAAGAGGCCCTTGATTTTATCCGGAAAGACACCCGTAATTTCCCAATCTCGGTTGTATCCCTATATATGGAAATGTCTCTCGAAAATGAATTGGGTCAGAGGGAAGAGGCCGAAATAACAGCTGAAAAACTGTTCAACGCACTGCGGCACATGGGGCTCACTGAAAAACACATTCCTGCAATACTCCAAAATCCGTATTATGAAAATAAATTTGTCGAACTTAGAAACATGAGCAAATAGCACTATGTTGAATTTTATCAATTACGACAGTAGCATCTATTGCGCCATATACGCCATATTCATTTACATTACAACGGCTTACGTTGTCGGCTCACTCATTCCGTTTAACAATTTCAGGAGCCCCGGACTGAACATTGTAAAGCTGGTCGTCGGAATGGACATTATCACCATATCAGGATACCTTCTCGGATATTCCGGACTACTCACCGCAAAAGCGCTTGTCGTCACGCTTTCCTCAATCTCATTAACCGGAATATGTTTTTTATTTTTCAAACACAAATCAGAATTGAAATTTAAAAAAATATATCTGAAAAAATATTTCCCACTGCTTCTAGCGCTATCATTGTTGCCGTTCATGCTCGGAAGAGCTCTATGCTTTCCGGGAGGATGGGACGAACTTACATATCAGCTGGCCGTACCTGCAAGATGGATTCAAACCGGACATCTTGCAGTTTTCAACGACAATCCGTACTCCGCATTCCCTTCGGCGGCATCCGTGAATTTCTACATCCTGATGATGACGGGGGGAATTCTCACTCCCCGGCTTTTTGTACTTTCCCTATGGATAATCTCCGTATCTTCACTCTATCTGCTGATAAAACCCGGATTTTCCAGATGGGCTTCAGGCATTATGGCATTTAGTTTTGCATCTTCCTTCGCCGTTATAATAGCGGCGACTTCAGCCTATACAGAACTTTTTATTCTTGTCCAAGTTGCAGGGATACTTCTTCTCCTTAGAAACTTGTCCTGCCCGGGATCAGCTTTCTACATATTGGGATTGACCGGCTTTCTGGCGGGCATGGCGGGATCCGTGAAACTTACCGGATTAATTGTTGGAGCCGCCTTTTTCATATACATCCTGACAATGAAATTCAAAAATAAAGAATCTCCCGGCATCCATTCCACCTCCACCGCAAAAAGCGGGATTTTGCAAACTGCCCCCTACACCCTCAGCGCAGTCTGGAGATTCTTTATAACTAAAAGCAACCCCGACCCAAGAGCTGAGGTGTCTTCCGCAGGGAAGATAAGAACATCAGCCATACTCATATACCTGCTGACCTTTGCATCCACCCTCATAGTTTTCTACGCACGCCCTTATTTTCTGACGGGCAATCCATGCCATCCATATTTATCCTGGATATTAGGCAATGACATTCCCTCCGTTGAAATGAGCAAATACCATCATCTGATCGGAAATATTAAATATGGCATCCATGGATTTTCCGCATTTTTCACGGCGCCTTTCCTGCTTGCAATCTCACCCACGACATTTGACGGCGGATTCGGCTGGCAGTTTCCTGTAATCTTCCTGCTATGCATCTTTTCGGCGATAGTCGCCATTAAATCGGCAAACCCTAGAATAATTGCATATGTTTCTATTGCTTTTATCTTCTATTCATTCTGGTTCTTCACTGCACAGCAGTCAAGATTCCTGCTCCCTTCTGTATTTCTTATCTTTATCCTATCCAAATACGCCCTGTGCAACATATCCCGCACTGCAAGGCGGTATTTAATCCTCCTCATCCTGGCTCTGACACTCATATCCGTTCCGCGCAATATCATGAAGGATTGCCTTCTGTCATGGCAAACGGTCCTTGGTTCAATCGAAACAACCGATTATTTATATTCCGCTACCGGTCCGGGTTATCTCGGGGCTGTGAACATTGCAAATACGAAACTTCCCCAGAACGCCAAACTAATGCTTATTTTCGAGAACCGCGGACTTTTCATTAACAAAGACCATGTGATTGGAACTCCGTTCTTCCAAGCTGAGTTCTTCACCCCTCCTGAACAAATAGCCGACTCTTCCCAGATAATGGAAATCCTTGAAAATAACAAAATAACGCATGTGCTGATCGGGCTCTCCGAAAATGATCCCGACAGACTTCCGGAATATCTGGACAGAACTGCGAATTTCGCAGAACTGCTGGGTTCGCTCATCTCCGCCGGGCGATTGAAGAAAATATGGGATAGCGAAGGTTTTGGGATATATGAGGTTAAGTATCATTAAAAATCCTGTCAGTCAAAATCAACCATTATAAAAAGTTGAGACATGAACCTGAAATTCAATTACCTGGATAATATCTCCTCTTCAAGAATTGCATATCTTGCAATCCTGATTCTTGCACTGACCGTCTATTCAAAATCCCTTTATTGCGGTTTTGTCTATTTCGATGACAGCATCATCATCAGTAACCTTGAGGCGGCTGGACCAAATATCAACCCGTTGGAATCATTTAACCGCGATGCGTTCCTAAGCACACAAAACGCTACCTTCTACAGACCCATACAGGGCTTCACATATATTATAGATTATTGTATTGGCGGCATAGACCCAACAGTATATCATGCAACTAATATACTCATCCATATACTGACATGCATGGGATTATTTTCCCTATTGAAAATGCTAGGTTTCGACAATGATTTATCGCTTTTAATGACACTCCTGTTCACGGTTCATCCGTTGTTCAACCAGGCGGTCGCTTGGATTCCGGCCAGGGGCGATTTATTGATAGGCCTCTTTGGAATCTTATCCGTTACCGCGCTCTTAAAATTCTTAAAAAAAGACAACTGGTTATTCCTAAGCGCCCATTTAACCGCATTTTTCCTGTCTGTCTTTTCAAAAGAAACTACAATACTGTTCCCGATGGTATATGCACTAATTTACTTTTTCAGGAGACATGATAAAAACTGGACCGGATTCATCAACAGGAAAACCCTGGCATTGCTTGCTGGGTGGATATTGATTATCGGATTCTATCTTTACATGCGCTCAACACTCATAAAACCGGCGTTAAAGCCTGAACAGTTCGGCTCACATGCATTTCTATCAAATATCTGGGTGCTGCCCGAGTTTACAGCCAAGTTCTTCGTTCCAATAAAACTGAGCGGATTACCTCAATGTTCCATTTTAATCTCATCAATTGGAGTGGCAATCATTACGGGCATTGCAATATTTTCGATCTTACCCCGGAAAAACTTCAATTTCCTGTCATTTATAGGCCTTGCCTGGTTTTTTATTTTCACTGCAATTACGATGACATACCGTCACCAGGATGGGAAAGCCGCTTATGACTATCTGGAGCACAGGACATATTTGCCTTCCATAGGGTTAATCATCTTTGTCATGTCATCTGTAAAATATAGCTGGAAGAAAAAATTAATTTACTGGGCAATCCCGTTAATCTTCTTCTATTCCGCATATTCCTATGTGAACATGGACAAGTTCAGGAATCCAATTGCTTTTTACAACAGTGTCATCGATGGCGGCACAAATGTTGCCGGCGCCTACAATAACCGCGGAGTCAGCAGGCTAAAAAATGGAGACAGACAGGGCGCATTTGAAGATTACCTGAAAGCCATATCGATAAAAAATGATTTCGCCTTTGCGTATTACAACAAAGGCGGCATCGAACATGAAATGAAAGAATATGAAGCCGCCATTGAAGATTATACAAAAGCAATCAAGGCCGATCCTGATCTTACGGTGGCACGTTTAAAACGGGGAGCTGTTTATCATGATCGTGGAGTCATGAGGCAAAATAATGGAGACATGCAAGGCGCAGCCGAAGACTATCTGACCGCCCTTGACGATTATACAAAAGGTGTCAAACCAAAGCCGGAACATGCAGGAGCCTACTCAAACCGAGGCGACATATATTTGAAGATAAACAGAAGGGAAGAAGCAATGGCTGATTATAACATGGCTATTAAGCTTAATCCAAAATACGCGGGTGCATATAATAATTTAGGCATTCTTCACGGGACGGAGGGCAATTATCTTGAATCCATCAAGTACTTCACGAAAGCCATAGAATATGACAACAAATTGGGAAACGCCTACATGAACCGTGGCCTGGCATATTTGTTTTTGGGGGACAAGGAAAAGGCATGCGAGGATTTCAAACTCAGCATGGAGTGCGGGAGTGATTCCGGAAAACAGTTATATGAAAAT
>CAMCYE010000118.1 GCA_945883805.1 Victivallis vadensis
TATGAGCTATGAGCTATGAGCTATGAGCTATGAGCTATGAGCTATGAGCTATGAGCTATGAGCTATGAGCTATGAGCTATGAGCTATGAGCTATGAGCTATGAGCTATGAGCTATGAGCTATGAGCTATGAGCTATGAGCTGGTAGCTCTTGACCTACGACCTCTGACCTCTGACCTCTGACCTCTGACCTCTGACCTGCGACCTGCGACCTACGACCTACGACCTCTGACCTACGAGCTACGAGCTTCCCCTACAGATTATTCAGCCGGGTCATAAGGTCGGATTCCATTTTCTGGAGTTCGATCTGCAGTTTCTCTTTTTTTGATTTTGCGATGTTCTGCGGTGGAGTAGGAGGTGTTTTTTTTGATTTGGCCTGAGGAGCAACCTTGACGTGCGGTTTTGCGGACGCAGGTGCGGCTGCATTGCGAGGCGCAGTTTCATGTGCGTGTGAGTCTCCGGCATCCGGTACGCACTTCAGCTGGCGATCCCTGAAGTTGCCCTTGCTGAGATTCTGCATCAGGATTTTTTCATTGCCGCCGCCCGCTATCTCAAAGACGCTTGACTGCTCCATGAGGCGGATGCGTCCGAGCTTCAGCATCGGTCCGTGGGTGGCGCGGTTTATCAGACCGATCAGCACAGGTACGGTGAGGCCGTTCAGTTTGCCGACATTGATTCTCAGCCTGCACATCTCTCCTTCCTGGAAGGATTCTCTCGGAGATCCGTGTCCGCCGCCGCGGTCATTGCGGTCCCGGCGATCAGATCTCTCGTCGCGGTGCCCGTGTCCGACATTCACATTCAGGTCGGGGGCATCCTTGTAATATTCGAGGAAGTTGTTGAAGTCGCCCAGCACGAAACGCCTAATGAGTTCCTCCCTCGGCATGTCTGCGAGGATTTCATTTATCTTCGGCAGATACGGTTCGAGTTTCACGGTTTCGGCGATGTCTATCTTTTTTATTTTTTCGAGAAGGGTTACCAGATTGGCTTCACACACCTGTTTGCCGGTCGGAACTTTTTTGTGTTCGAACTTCTTGTTCATGATCCGCTCGATTGCGTGCAGCTTGTAGTTCTCCCTCATGTGTACAAGGACGATGGAGATGCCGGCCTTGCCGGCGCGCCCGGTGCGTCCGCTGCGGTGGGTGTAGACATCGGGATCGCCGGGCAGGTCATAGTTGATTACGTGCGTAAGATCGTCCACGTCCAGTCCGCGGGCCGCGACATCGGTGGCGACAAGAATCTGGATGTTGCGCTTGCGGAAATTTCCCATGACGCGGTCGCGCTGATCCTGCGACATGTCGCCGTGCAGTGCGTCGGAGCTGTACCCGTCGGCCACCAGCTGGCTGGCGACGTCCTGCGTCTCGATGCGTGTGCGGCAGAAAATGATTCCATAGAAAGACGGGAGGCAGTCGATGATGCGTTTCAACGCATGATACCGGTCGGAAGCGTGGACAGTATAGCATTCATGTGTCACGTTCGGGGCGCCTGCGTTGCGCTGTCCGACGATGATCTCTTCCGGATCGTTCATGTATTTTCTTGCGATCGCCGCAACCTGTTTCGGCATTGTCGCGGAAAAAAGCAGTGTGCGCGCCGTGTCAGGAACTTCCTTGAGAATACTTTCCAGTTCGTCCTGGAATCCCATGTTCAGCATCTCGTCCGCCTCGTCAAGGACGACACGCTGCACCTGTGCGAGATTCGCACTTTTGCGGTTCAGCAGATCCTTCATGCGGCCGGGAGTGGCGACGATGATGTGAATGCCGTGGCGCAGCGCCCGTATCTGGTCATATATCGGGGAACCGCCGTAAACCGCGAGAATCTTCAGATGCGGGGCGAAACGTCCGTAGCCGGTCAGATCTTTCGCTATCTGCACGCAAAGTTCACGTGTCGGACACAGCACAAGCGCCTGCGTCGCCGGATTTTTGGCGTCGGTGAGCTGGAGCAGGGGCAGGCCGAACGCAGCCGTCTTCCCTGTGCCGGTCTGAGCGAGCGCAACAACATCGCGTTCGCCTTTTATAAGCATGGGAATGACCTTCGCCTGCACCGGCGTAGGCGTCGTGAAACCCAGTTCCACAACTCCTTTCATCAATTCCGCTGAAAGTCCAAACTCTTCAAATTTTGTCATAATCATCTCCTGAGGATATTATCGAGATTGCAGGCATCCGCAAGGATGCCAAGGTTGATAGCTATATAGGCTGAAGGTATGTATTAAGTAAACTGTATCGTTTACTTAATTCGTGCCGAATATACTCCGTCAAAGCGGATATTCCAAAGGGAAGATCAAATATAAATTTTCGGTTTTTTGCAGGTCTGACTGTAAAAAAATCTGGTTCGTTTTCATTTTGAGTGGGTAAATACACAAAATATTAAAATAATTGAATATTGGATATTCATGCCCGCTCGATCCGAGAAGGAACCCAAAAATCTTTATTTAGACAGGTCCTGCGCGATCCTGGTGCATTCGGCTAGAACTTTGTCTCCGATGGCACCCGATGATTTTTCAACAATGAAGTCACTCTCGGTGATATCACCCTTGAGGTCGAGTATGAAACCGGCGCCGACAGAGGCGCTGAAAGAATTGCCGTCCCATTCCACATAGTCGGAATATCCCGCCTTGTCCAGTGCGTCCTGGACAAGTTTTCTGACGTCCGAGGCGTTCCTCCTGCCGTGTTTATGAATCAGTTCAGGCACTTGTTTTCCTGTTTGAAGTTTTTAAGGGTCCCTTGAGATTTGAGGCAATTTCAAAGTTTGTGAATATAGTAATGCGGGCTTTAGCCTGCAATTTTCCTTATGTTTCCAGATTAATTTAACTACAGGCTGAAGCCTGTGTTACTTAAAGTTGCGGCCTCCAGCCGCCTAATTTATTGAATACGAAGACACACTACCAACAAGAGATATTCCCGCGACAACAGTTTTTCTGCATTTTGAAATCAGCTCTTTGGATTTTTCACTTTCTTTACAAGTGTATTGAAGGTCTCCTGATCCGCCTTGAACGCCTTGGCCTTTTCCCCTACACGGATAATGGTCACACTCTTGAGTTTATCGCCTTGGGCAATTGCGTTGACAACATCCTGCCCCTTGACTACGTGGCCGAAAACGGTGTGTTTGCCGTCAAGGTGTGGAGTTTTCACGTGGGTGATGAAAAACTGGCTTCCATTACTGCCGGGCCCTGCGTTCGCCATTGACAGGACGCCCGGAACGTCATGTTTCAACGTCGGGACAAATTCATCGGGGAATTTATAACCCGGGTCGCCTCTGCCACTGCCAAGCGGATCGCCACCCTGGATCATGAAGTCCTTGATGACACGGTGGAAGGTGAGGCCGTCGTAAAATTTGACGCCTTTGCCCTTGTTGGAATCTTTAGTGCCCTCGGCCAGACCGACAAAGTTGGCGACGGTCATCGGTGTTTTTTCAAATTCCAGAACGAGCAGTATCTCTCCTTTGCTGGTGTCGAACTTGGCATACAACCCGTCCGCCAACGCAGGTTCGTCGGCGGCAACAGCCGCCCCGGTCCATAAAAACGCGACTGACGCAAGAAACCCCAATTTCCGTCTGAAAGTCCACATAAATTTCTACTCCTTATAAGTTTCGGTTCGTTTCCGTAATTCGTAATTCGTAATTCGTAATTCCCCCCTGCGTCACGCTTCTTCCGTTTCCCTTTTCATTCCGAACTGCATGTCGTGAAGTTTCATGTACTGTCCGCCTTTCGCCATGAGCTCGTCGTGCGTCCCCTGTTCGACAATTTTGCCCTGCGACAGGACAATGATCAGGTTCGCGTGCTTGATCGTGCTCAGGCGGTGGGCTATCGCAAAGACTGTCCTGTTCTCCATAAGGTTGTTCAGGGCTTCCTGCACAAGCCGTTCGGTGACTGTGTCTAGGGCGCTTGTTGCCTCGTCCAGAATCAGGATCGGGGGGTTTTTCAGTATTGCCCGCGCAATCGAAATCCTCTGTTTTTCACCGCCGCTCAGTTTCGACCCTTTTTCTCCGACGACTGTGTCGAACCCTTCCGAATGCCTTCCGTCCATTATGAACGAATATGCATTCGCCTGTTTTGCGGCCTCGACAATCTGCTCCTTGGTGGCGTTGTCGTAACCGTATGAAATATTGTTGGCGATTGTGTCATTGAACAGGATTGTGGTCTGGGAGACAATGCCTATGTGATCCCTCAAAGATGAGATTTTTATGTCGCGCACGTCATTGCCGTCAATGGTCACGCTTCCGGAATCGACATCGTAGAAACGCGCGATGAGGTTTGCGATTGTGGTTTTTCCGGAGCCTGTCTCTCCGACAACGGCGACGACGCTCCCCCTGGGAATCGTGAGGTTCATGCTGTCAAGTATCCGCTTGTCCTCGTATGAGAAGTTGACGTTGTTGAACCTTATTTCGTTGCGGAATTCGCAGAGTTCCAGGGCGTCCGGCCTTTCCGTGACTTCCGTATGGGTGTCGATCAGGTCGAAATAACGGTCGGCGGCCGCCATGCTGCGCTGGATGTAGGTGTTGATTTTGATGATGTTCTTGACGGGCTGATACGCGAAGATGATCGGGACTATCAGCTGTGCGATATCGCTTATCGGCATGCTTATGTAACAGCAGTAGAGCAGGAATATTATCACGCTGACCACCGAGACGAATTCCACCAGCGGTGCAATCATGAGTTCGGCACGGAGGGCTTTTATCACGGTCCTGAAATAAGTTTTGTTGACGTTCTTGAATACGGCGATTTCCTTCTGTTCCATGTTGTATGACTTGACGATCAGTATTCCGGTGAAGACTTCGTGCATCCTTGTGACCACGTCGGCAATTCGCGAGAATGACTTCCGGTATATCTTCCTTATCCTTTTTCCGATGATTATTATCGGCAGGACAGAGGCCGGCAACCCGATGAGGAGTATGAGCGGGAGTATCAGGCTCTCGTTCTGCAGGCTTACGTAAATCACGAATCCCACGCATGAGAGAAGTTCAATCGGACAGCGTGTGGCATCCTCGATGGTTAAGGAGACTGAAGATTCGATCGCGCCAGTGTCGTTGGTGCATCTGCTTATGAGCTGTCCGACATCGGTCTTCCCGTAAAACTTCATGGACTGCCCGACCAGTTTTTCAAAAGCCTTGTCGCGGAGATCCGCCACCACCTTGGTGCCCACCCAGCGCGTGTAGAGTTTGTTCACGTAGATGGCGGCGCTTCTCAGGAACCAGAGAAGGACGAATATGGAACTGGCGATGAGCAGGCACTGCCATGTCATCATGCCGTTTTTCACGAGCTGTACGTCCAGGTGGAGGTAGTCTATGGTCTTCTGCGAAATCTGCACCATCTGGAGCAGGTTCGTATCTTTCTTCCCGGCGGCCGGGACGGATTCCACTGCCGGTTTCGGGCTTGCGCCCTGGATGTCTGCGCCCGTGTCCTGCGGAACCGCATTCTGGACTACGGCGGTGGCGCTTCCCCCGCTCTCCAGCGATTGGAAAAACGGCTTGATCCAGAACAGGCTTCCGAAGAGGGAGCCGGCCGACACAAATCCCGCCAGGATTCCTATTGCGAGTTTGCGTTTATATGGTTTTGTATAGGTCAGAAGGCGGAAATAGCTCTGCCTTTTAAGTACGGCTTCATTATCCATGAAATATTTTTTCCTTAAATATCGTGTTCAAAAGACAAGTTGCGTTTGTCCAGATTATTTTCGGGTATACTTTTCTGTAAGGCGTTTAACTTACTGCCATAAATGAATTCAACAAACCATACTTTGGGATTAAGGATTGAAAAATGAGGATTATCTCCTGGAATGTAAATGGAATACGGGCCGTCCAGAAAAAAGGCTTTGCGGAATGGCTGCTCAAAGAGAAACCGGACGCCCTCTGCCTTCAGGAAACGAAGGCTGAGGAGGACCAGCTCGACATGGAGCTGCGGTGTATTTCCGGATACAGGAGCTACTGGTGCTCCGGTGTCAAAAAAGGCTACAGCGGTGTTGCGAACTTCGCAAAGACCGAACCGGAGAACGTGGAATTCGGATTCGGCCTCGACCCGAAATTCGACAGGGAAGGCAGGATAATCGTGATGGACTTGCCGGAGTTGATGATCCTCAACGTTTATTTCCCGAACGGACAGAAGGATGACGAGCGCCTCAAGTACAAGCTTGATTTCTATGATGCGACTTTGGATTTCTGCGAATCTCGCAGAAAAGAGGGCAGGGAGCTCCTGATTTGCGGCGATTACAATACCGCCCATAATGAAATTGACCTTGCGCGTCCCAAGGACAATGAGAAAGTCTCCGGATTCCTGCGCATAGAACGCGACTGGATGGATAAATGGGAGAGGCACGGCTATATCGACACCTTCCGTAAACTGCACCCTGACAAGAAAGACGCATACACCTGGTGGAGCATGAGGACAGCGGCCCGTGTAAGAAATGTCGGATGGAGACTCGACTATCATTACGTCACCCCCGGACTTTTCAAGAAAGTCAAATCTTCCGAGATAATGTCCGAGGTGACAGGCTCCGACCATTGTCCCATTGTGATTGAACTGGATTTGTAATGTAGCACAGGCCTCTCGCCTGTGTTTATGAAAGAATAAGAACAGGCGAGACGCCTGTACCACATTAAATATTCGTTAGTGTAAAATTAGTGTAAGTTAGTGGTGAGGGCTTTTATTTGGTTTTATATATACTTCAGTTGCAAACTTCGTCTTCTGTGTTATTTTACTGGACTTTTATTGGAAATTTTTGCTTTCTTTCGGATTTCGATATTCGGATTTCGAATTTTCTTCCCAGACATGGGGCATTAGCTCAGTTGGCTAGAGCGCCTGCATGGCATGCAGGAGGTCAAGGGTTCAACTCCCTTATGCTCCACCATTTCTTTCGTAACTGCTTCATTATTAAGCATCTTTCGGTTCACGGTTTTTAAGTTCCACCAAAAGTGGGACACAAACTGGTACACAACTTGGCATTCCGGGGCTTTAACCGGGAGATGTCAAAATGAACTGCTATTGCCTTTTCAGGCGTAACAACGTATTTTACTTCAGAATCAGAGTTCCAAAGGTTCTCCAGCCACCCTATGATGGAAGAACTGAAATTAAGAGGAGTCTGAAGACACAGGATATAAATAAGGCGTCTCTGTTGTCCAGCCTTATGAATGTAAGTGTAAAAAAATTCTTCAAGGATCTTGCCCAGCCCCGATTTCCTCAGTGTAATATCCCCTTTCCCGATCCCCCTTATCACCCGGATGAAAGAAATAAACGCCCCGCCCAGCAGGATGAATACCGGGACCGAATCATAAAAACCGAACATTACCAGTGAATATGATACTGTCACTATCCCCGCGATTATGTAGACAGTCCAGGCAGCAACCAATTGCTTCTGTTTCCCCCACTTGAGTGAATCGCATATGTCCCTGCGGGCCTGTTCTGCAATCTCCGCCCCAACTAGCGTAATAAACACTGCGGCAATACTCATTATTATGAGTTGCGGGTAGAGGGCGTCCCTCATGCCGCTGCGCAGTTTATCCGCGTTTTCCTCCATCTTCCTGATCATGTCGCCTGCACCCTGTTTATACCCGTCCTGGTAGCATTTGTCGGGATCAGGTCCGCATGATGCCATGAACAGGCAGATCACAGCGCCCAGAACAATAACCGTCAATACTTTCATTATTTCCTCCATATTTTCAGTGCATATACGCTCGCCAGCATTATCACTCCGAGCGCAATGGCGTATCCTATCGCGCCACCTGAATACTGGGCTACCGGCTTTACCGTGGCCTCGGGGAGCTGCATTATGGCGTTGCTCGTCCCGCCTGAGATTAACAGTATGGCCAGCGCTATGGCCGCCCAGATTATCAAAGGTAAGGGCATGGTACTTCTCCTTTCGTTGTTTGGTTGATGTTTTTACGAGGTGGAATGGCTATGGTTCGTTCCTAAATATTATGTCTAAAATACGGAGGGAATTAAGCTTGGGATGGGGGATTTGGGAGCAAAGTTGGGGGGAAGTTGGAGTTGTAGGGAGATGGTTGGGTGACTTTGGCTGGGGGGTGGGGGATAGGATCGCCTGAATGCAGTGGGGCCGGACGGTCCGGACGGGTATTTTAATGTTACGCGGGCGTGTTGGTATGGGGGTGTATTAGCTGGGGGCGGGATGACTAGAGTCTTCCCCGTGCGTAAGTCCGGAACAAGCGTCCGGACCGTCCGGGTGTGAACAATTGTTCATATCCCAGACATTTAGGACGGTTCTTGCCAAGATTTGCATACCGGGTATATTATCTTCGTGCGGTAAAACCATTTTGACTGTCAATCCGTAATC
>CAMCYE010000119.1 GCA_945883805.1 Victivallis vadensis
GACTGCGGGAAAAGATTTTCCGGTAGCTGGGTTCACTATGTCGGCGGCGACGATGAAACCCACGCCACGGATATTTTTCAACGCACCGGTTTCGGAAGCGACCCATTCCATGCGTCTGCGAAGTTCGCAACTTCTGTTTGCGACATTCGCAACAATTTTCTCATCCTCATATATTTTCATGGTTTCCAGCGCAGCGGCAGCAGCAATCGCATTCCCGGAGTACGTGTTTGAATGCAGAAAGGAAGTCCCTTTCATGTAGTCATCATAAAAAGCGTCATATATCTTATTAGAAGACAACACTGCGGACATCGCGCCCCAGCCAGCCGTCAGGCCTTTTGAGAGGCAGACAAAGTCCGGAACGATTCCGGCATGTTCACAGGCGAACGTTTTGCCGGTGCGCCCGAACCCTGTCATGATTTCATCCGCAATCAGATGGACCCCGTTCTTCCGCGACCATGTCCTGAGTCTGCGCAGGAAATCCGGACTGTAGATGAGCATTCCTCCCGCGCCCTGGGCAACCGGCTCGAAAATTATGGCCGCCAAATTCCCGGAAAAACCGTCAAGAAGTTTTTCAGTCTTTTTCCATTGAAGGTCTTCCATTTTCAACCATCCAGGAGAATCCGAACCGGAAAGATACGGGATTTCAGTAATTTTCCGGATACTGGTCATCATTGACCTGTACGGCTTCGAATAAATCCCGCAGTCACCGGCGGCGAGAGTTAAAATAGTTTCACCGTGATATCCGTTTTTCAGGGAAAGGAACTTGTTTCTTCGGGGATATCCTGTCTGAAGGTTATACTGCAGGCTCATCTTCATGGCTATTTCAACGGCAGTCGAACCGTTGTCGGCATAGAAAACCTTGTCCAGCCCGGGCATCAGCGAACAGAGTCTTTCCGAAAGCTCGACAAGCGTTTCATTGCAGGTGTTGGCCATGATCACATGTTCGAACTTTTTGATCTGGGACTGGACAGCATTTCTGATCCGGGGATGGGAATGGCCGAGACTCTTGCACCACCACGAACTGATGGCGTCGATAATCTTTCCGCCATCGGCAGTGTAGATGAAAGGCCCCCTCGCCCCTTCCACCTGAAGAGGAGGAAAAAGCTCATAGTCCTTCATCTGCGAACACGGATGCCAGATGTGCTTCAAATCCCGTTTTTGGAGGCTGGTCATATTCTTCCATAGTTTCAAGTGTTAAGTGTTAAGTGTTAAGTGTTAAGAAGAACATTTATCGTTCCAAGAAAATAAATATGTTGAACCAATTTCAAAACTACGGACGCGGCAAGCGCGTCCCTCCATTTTTATCCGCCTAGGCGGATGGAGGGTCATGCTTGCCATGACCGTTTCTTAAGTTTTGCAATTAACTCATGTTACTTAAAACTTAAAACCTAAAACTTAAAACTTTTTTCAGTTCTTCAGGGCCATAAGCACCGCTTCATAATCGGGTTCCTGTGCGATTTCCGGGACAAGCTGGACGTATTGCACTTTGCCATTTTCATCTATGATGATCACTGCCCTTGCGAGCAGACCGGCTATCGGGCCGTCGAGAATCTCAAGTCCGTATTTCCTTCCGAAATCCCTCTTCCTCAAATCCGAAAGGGAGACAACATCCTTTATTCCTTCGGCGCCGCAGAACCTGGCGTGGGCAAAAGGGAGGTCTTCCGAGATGCAGAGGACGGCGATATTCCCGAGCTTCGAAGCCTCCTCGTTGAATTTCCTTACGGACATTGCGCATACCGGAGTGTCGATGCTGGGAAAGATGTTGAGAACGATTTTCCTGCCTTTGAAATCTTTGAGGGACACGTCCGACATGTCTGTTTTCGTGAGGACAAAATCGGGGGCGTCCGAGCCGACTGCCGGAAAGTCACCCGAAATGTGGATTTGATTGCCTTTGAGTTTGATTTCTTTCATCTTGGATTCCTCCATGTTATTTTGTCTACCCGAAATACAGCCGGTCATGCAAACGGCCGACACTGCAAAAATCAACGAACACAATTTAACCATTTGAAGCCCCTTTCACAAGGTTGCAAATGCCATGTTTTGTCAGTATTTTAAAACAGCACTCTCACCACCAAGGCATGAAAACACCAAGTTAAAGACAATTCATGTATGGTGAATAGATTGATAAGTTGCATCATCACTGACGGTAAAGCAATAAATAACGGGGAAGAAAAATGATTTCCGCAGGAATAGATATCGGTTCTACAACGACCAAGGCGGTTATTTTCGACGGCGTGAAAATTCTCGCGTCTTCGGTCATGCCCAGCGGGATCGCCCCGGGTGAAACGGCAGAGAAAGTCTTGGCCTCCGCACTGGCGGAGGCGGGTCTTGTAAAAGACCAGATTTCCTCCATCGCGTCAACCGGATACGGCAGACGCCTTACGGATCTTTCGGACAGGATAGTCACAGAGATAAAAGCCTGCGCGGCAGGCGCGGTTTTCATGGGGACTCCGGACGGAAGACCCCAGACCGTGGTGGATATCGGGGGACAGGACACGAAAGTCATCCAACTCGGTGAGGATGGACAGGTCAGCAACTTCATAATGAACGACAAATGCGCGGCCGGCACTGGACGCTTTCTCGAAGTGCTGGCGATGAAACTTGAAATGTCGTATGCCGACTTCGTAGTGGCGGCACTGGCATCAACGGTTCAGATACAGATGAATTCCACATGTGCCGTCTTTGCGGAAAGTGAAGTGATTTCGCTTCTGGCCCGTGGCATGAAAAAATCCGACATCGCGGCCGCCGCACACACTTCCATCTCTAACAGGGTCGGGGCAATGCTGAGAAGGCTCGACGCACAGAATCCCCCCTATCTCTTCGTTGGCGGAGGCGCCCTGAATTCCGCCATGCTGAAAGCCCTTGAGGAAAATATCGGCGTAAAAATCCACAGCCATGGCTACGCGCAGAAGGTGATAGCGCTTGGGGCGGCAGTAATTGCGCAGAAGAAAGAAAAAGAATAATTGCGCAATTGAATATCCAATATCCAACACGGAATATCCAATGATGAATTTAAACTCAGGAAGTAGATTCCATCTGTATGCCCGCTTATCGGTATTTTTGTCCCTTTTTGTTTTTTTCGGTTGCTCCGAAAAAAACTTATCCGAAGTGACGGTCTTCGAGGCGGCAGGATTCGCACCTGTAATGGATGCGGTGTCCGCCGGGGCGGAACAGGAATTGAAAATCAGGATAAGAGCCGAAGCCAGCGGCACGCAGATCGCATGCAGGAAAGTTTCGGAGCTCGGGAGAAAATGCGACATCCTGATTTCAGCCGATGAAAAACTCTTCGCTGAAATATTGCCGGAATACACCAATTTCAGGATTGATTTCGCAACGGACGAGATTGTGCTGGCGTTCGGACAGCGTGCGAAGTTCGCAGATGAAACGGAGAAGGACTGGGCGAAAACCCTTTTCTGGAAAGATGTCAGTCTCGGCAGGGGCGATGAAAATCTCAGTCCGATAGGCTACAGGAATCTCATGGTATGGCAGCTTCAGGAAAAATACGGGGATATTCCCGGCTTCGCCGAAAAACTGAAGTCGAAGTGCGTGAAAGTTGTTGACGATGTCATGCAGCTCGCCCCACTGCTGAAAACCGGGGAAGTCGACTATGCATTCCTTTACAGGTCGATGTGCATCGCCCAGGACATACGCCACATCAGACTCGACAGGAAAATAAGTCTGGGCGACATAAAGGGTGATTACAGCGGAGCGTCCGTCATTCTTGAAAGCGGAAAAACAATCGAAGGCGGACCGGTGATATTCAGTCTGACTGTCCCGTCAAATGCGGAACATCCGGAAACCGCCGCAAAATTCATCCGCCACCTCCTCACCGAAAATGACGGTGTTTTAAAGTCCAGGGGATTCACTCCCATGAAACCGTCATTCCATGGAAAAAAAGATTTCTTCGCGCCTTTTGCGGATTTCGCAGATTACTCCGGCAGGTAGGGGTGTCGGCAATATCATACCCTGCGCTGGAAAATGGCTCTTTCTCAAACTCGATTAATATCCAATATCCAATCCGCCACGGCGGAAATATCCAACCGGTGAAGTGAAAAAAAGACGAACTCATTCAACAGTTGGAGAAAATTAATTCCATCTTGAAAAAACGACTAGTTTAGCTCAATATTATTCAAAAGCATAGACGCGGTGAAAAGGTGGAAATGGGATAATTTCCTTGGATATTGGACATTCCGTGTTGGATATTGGATATTCAATTATTTTCATATTTTGTGTATTTACCCACTCAAAAATGAAAACGAATATGAAAAATTAAAGCGGAAGCCGGTAGCTACCCCGACTTCCGCAGGAAAATAGTTTCACGAGGAAACTAAATTCCCGCCCAAATGTACCCTTCAAAACCAGGAAGGCAATGACAGCGCATCAGATTGGGGCTTTTTCATCGCCGAGCTCCGCCATTTCAATCATCCAAATGTGAATGTCCCCACGTTGACAATAAATTTTCACGGGATATTTTTACCGGCAATAAAGAATCTCTTGACGGCCATCCTATCCCCGCCGCAAGCAATGGGGTATTACGGACGCCCTCCCTCGCCCCACGGCGGGCCGGAGATTCTTTATAACAAAAGAAAATCAAAGCCGACCCAAGGGGCGGGGAATTTGACCCAACTAAGATTAAATCTAACAAGGAGACCGGGATGCCTAAGAGACGGTTGAGCAATTCGGAATTCATGAAAAAACTTATCTCCATCTTATTTTTCCTTTCACTTCTGCACTTGAATGCCGATGAAAAAGTCACAGCTACAGGCAGGGCGGCCACCGACCGCGGTTCCGCAAAAGAGATTGCCCTCACCGACGCCCTGCGCGATGCGGTGCGCCAGGGAGCCGGAGTGGATCTCGTCTCCAGCACCAAGGTGAAGGATTTCATCATGGAGTACGACAAGGTTTTCACATCCTCCTTTGGATACGTCAGGGATTACAAAATCATTTCAACTGAAACGGACAAGGACGGTTTGCTCACTGTAAAGATTGAAGCGACCGTAGGCAAGGGCATGCCTGAGGCGGAAGCGAGCATGGCGCTCCGCCAGATTGTACGTCAGAAGGGTTCGCCCAGACTGCTCATTGAATGCAACGGCAGTATTGAGGGAATTGACGAGTCCGTCCCTCTCATATCAAGCCAGCTTAAGGAACTCGCCCTCAAATACGGGATCGAAGTGGTAAACGCCGGCCGTGCCGGTAAAAGCGCTGAGACTAGGGCGAAAAGGGATGAACTTAACGGAGACAATAAAAGCGCCCAGTTCAGGAGATCGGGGATTTCATCAAATTCAGACTTTGTGATAACGGCATCAGTCAACGGCAAGTTCGAAGGCGCGGAGAGCCTGTACGGAGTCCAGACAAACAAGTATTCTTTCGGTGCGGATCTTGATGCAACGTGGACGGATTCCGGGGAAATCATAGCTCAGGTTGCAATCCCCAGCGTCAACATAAACAGTTCGGTTTCCTCCAAGGAGCAGGCCGCAAGAGACTGCCTCATGCGCATTTTCGAAGGAAAAATCCCACAGTCGAGGGAGAAAAACGCGCTTACCCTGTTCAGCCGCATAATAGCTGCCTGGATAACGGAGCTTGACATGGGGGCCAAGATTGTCCTTGAGTTCAAGACTCTCGACACAAAGTCATTCGACAAAATCGTTTCCTCACTCAACAATATTGAAGGAGTAACAGCTGTGCATCCTCGCGAAGTGGATCCGAAGCACATCTCAACAATAGAGGTTGAAAGCCGCCTTAACGCCACCCAGCTCAAGGATGAAGTCACGAAAATCACGGGTGGTAAATTCAAGATGGACAAGCTGACGAAAAATTATGTCCAGTTTGAACCCGGCGGAAAAGAATCCATTGAGGAAGCGCGTGTAACTGCAAGCAAGACGGCATCCCGTGAAACAGAATCCGGACAATTGCCCGCAGTCAAAACCGAAAGCCGCAGCAACTTGTCAATCTGGCTAATGCTTGGAGGGGTTGCCCTATTTGTGTTCGGAATCGTTACTGTCGCTCTTTTATTCATCCTTTTACGCAAAAAAAAATAAATCGGTTCAAGGGGAAACCATGATAAGAATCATAATGCCCGCATTCGTATTACTGTTCATAGGCAGTTTCTGTATTGCGCAGGAGGGTGCTGTAGATTCTGCAAAACGGCCTTATGCCGCGGTAGTCGACTTCAATGTTGAAAAATCCGTCAAGGCCGAAATTACAGGATCGGCTATTTCAGTCAAACTTGAACAGGTGCTTGGGGGGAATTACCGGCTCGTGACCCGCAGCCAGGTGTCAAAGTCGATGCAGGAACTCAAATTCCAGGCGAGCGATCTTACCGACAAGAACAATGCGAAAACCTTGGGGAAGATGATTGGTGCGGATTTCATCATAACAGGTTCAGTCGTGCAGATCGGCAATATTATAACGATAGCCGCACAGTGTATCAACATTGAGACCGGAGAAATAGTGCAGACGGCTGAAGCCTCGACAGCCGAAGTGAACCAGGTCAATTATCTCTTCAAGGAAATAGCGCTCATAATCGTTATGAACGATACGGAAAAGAAAACCTATCTGGATGAGAAATTCAACTATCCGAAACATTTCGATGAAGGGAAAAAGGCGTTTGATAGGCAGGAATATTCCGAAGCGGTAGCCTGCCTGAAACGCGCAATTGCCGCAAAACGCACGCCTGAAGCCGAGTCTCTCCTGAAACAGGCCGAGGAAAGGAACAACACGAAACTTGATATTCAAAAGAAGTCAACCGAATACGAGCAGGCAATGACTGAAGGTAGACAGCACCTGAAAAACAACGAATGGATCAGCGCAGAAAGGTCATTCAAAAAGGCTTTGTCAATCCCCGGTTACGGGAATGACAAAGAAGCCCAAGACGGTCTGAAGAATTCCCAGGGCGGCGCCGAATCCGCGAAAAAAAGGCAGGAGGCTTTGGATGCATGGGCGGTCACAAAGACAAAAGTCAAGTCCCTGATGCAGTCCCTTATAACCGATGCGAACAACAGCACTCTTGATGATTCCAAACGGATCGGCTCTGCGGATTCAGCCCTTGAGCTTCTCAATAACGCATCAAAATCACCGTATCTTTCCGACTCGGATAAAAAAGAGCTGTCGACCTTCAAATCTCAAATATCTGATATCCTGTCGGATCTTAAGCCAAGCGCCCTTTCCGGAAAAGATTTCACTGTCAAGGGCCTCGGAATGGAATTTGTCTGGATAGAGAAAATGGGATGCTGGGTTGGCAAATACGAGGTGACAAACGAAGAATACCGTAAATTCGATCCCCTTCACGACAGTAAAAACTATAAAGACGGGGATTTAAACGATGACAAGCAACCCGTCGTGTTTGTCAGTTTCGATGACGCAACAAAATTCACGGAATGGCTTACCGAACTGGAGAGAGATGCCAAGAGGCTTCCAGAAGGGTATGTCTACCGTCTCCCTACCAAGGATGAGTGGACTGCCATCGCCCAATCCGGGGAAAACTGGGAATATCCCTGGGGAAGTTCGATGCCACCCAAATTCGGCAATTATTCCGACAAGGCAAGCGCATGGGACAAAAAGATGAACAGTTATGATGACGGTTTCCCGCTGACCTGCCCAGTTGAAAAAAGCGGTAAGAATGAGTGGGGGCTATACGGTGTCGGAGGAAATGTGTGGGAATGCACCAGAAAATCCCCGACAAATCCAGCTTTCGACGCATGGCGCGGCGGCTCATGGACCATTGTCCAGCCCGGCATACTGCGCACCGATTTCCGCCGCACCAGCAATACCCCGGACAAGGACGAGAACTACGGCTTCCGCGTAGTCCTGTCAAAATGAAATTTGTCTTGAAAAGTAACACAGGCATTCCTGCGTGCCATGTCGTAGCTTCCCAGCGAAGTCTGGCCTGTGGGTTCAAATTTCAGGCTCCTTCTCAGATCGAGTGGGTAGAAAGACTGAATATCCAATATCCAATCCGTCATGGCGGAAATATCCAGCCGATGAAGGGAAGGCGAGGGGAAGTTCTAGAGTTCTAGAGTTCTAGAGTTCTAGAGTTCTAGAGTTCTAGAGTTCTAGAGTTCTAAAGTGCTAAAGTGTGTGAGTGTGGAAGTTAGAAAGTAGAAGTTAGAAAGTAGAAAACGAGGGAAGTTCCAGAGTGCGGGATTTCTAGAGTTTATTCCATGTTGCCTATGACCTGTGAGCTGATTGGCTGTGAGCTTTTCATGGGCTTGTT
>CAMCYE010000120.1 GCA_945883805.1 Victivallis vadensis
GGCGGACCTTCGCCGGTGATCAACAGCTCTCTCCGCGGAGTGGTGGAGGCGGCGAAATGCTTTCCAGACAAGATCGGCAAGATCTATGCCGGCTGGCACGGCATTGAAGGGGTACTGAAAGAGGAGCTCCTCGATCTCTCCGCCCAGGAAGAGGATGAAATCTCGCTTCTGAGAAACACACCTGCCGCCGGGGCGATCGGAACATGCCGTTACAAGATCAAGTCGAACCAGAAGGAAGACTTCGACCGCGTAGTGGATGTCCTCAGGGCACACAATATCGGGTATTTCCTGTACAACGGAGGAAACGACTCCATGGACACCGCGAATAAAGTTGCGAAACTCGCAAATGAGCGCGGTCTCGACCTTCTTGGAATCGGTGTGCCGAAAACCATAGACAATGACGTCGGAGACAGTGAATTCAAGGTTATCGACCATACTCCCGGTTACGGTTCAGTCGCAAAATACTGGAGTTGCATCGTCCAGAATTCTGATGAGGAGAATCGTGGTTCATATCCTGCGGATCCCGTGCTTGTGCTCCAGGCGATGGGGAGGAAGATCGGCTATATTCCTGCGGCTGCGAGACTCGCAGACCCGAAACGTGAAATGCCCCTGCTCATTTTTCTCGCCGAAGGCGGATTGAAGATGGAAGAGATGGCGGACAAGATCAATGCCATGCTTGTGAAACGCGGCAGGGCGGTAGTGGTCGTCAGCGAAGGCTGCGATGTCGGTGATCTCGGTTTCACCAAGGACAGCTTCGGACACGCCCAGTTCGGTGCGAGCCAGACAACCGTCCAGCAGGCCCTTGTCAATTACCTGAACGCAAATGGAATCAAGGCTAAAGGGAGCGCACGTGGCCAGACTTTCGGAACAGACCAGCGCGACACGGCTATTTATGCGTCGACGGTTGATCTCGATGAGGCGTACCGCGTCGGACAGAAGGCCGTCATGCTCGGCATCGAAGGCAAAGGCGGATTCATGTCAACCATAATCAGGGAGCCCGGGATGATTTATTCAGTGCGGTATGACAAGGTTCCGCTTGACCTGGTTGCGAATTCTGAAAGGACTTTCCCTGCGGCATGGATAACTAAGGACAAGAGCGATGTGACGGACGAATTTGTAGCTTACGCCAGGCCGCTGATCGGCGAAGACTGGGCGAGTGTTCCGGTGATCAACGGACGTCAGCGTTTCGCAAGGCTGAAACCGGTGTTCGCGGACAAGAAGCTCCCGGTCTATATCCCGGAAGGCGACAGGAAGAAGAAATAATTTAACCGCGAAGAAACAAAGTTATAAAGGAATTGATCTTTGTTTCTTAGAGGTGAATAAAAAGGAGTTTTGGAAAATGGATTATGTTGCACAGTTGAAGAATCTGCCGAAGAAGAATGAGTTTTTCATCGGGTTTGACAGTGACGGATGTGTTTTTGACACAATGGAAATAAAACAGAAAGAATGTTTCTGTCCGGCTTTCATCAAACACTTCAAGATGCAGGCGGCAAGCAAATATGCGCGTGAAGTGTGGGAGTTTGTCAACCTCTACAGCAAGGATCGCGGCTGCAACAGGTTTCTCGCTGTCCAGAAGGCGCTCTCGTTCATGCGCAAGCGCAGGGTTTTCAAAGACCGCGGAATAGCAGTTCCCGAGATGAAATCACTTGACACCTGGCTCAAGGAGGAGACAAAACTCGGCAACCCCACACTGGAAGCTAAAGTCAAAAGTTCCGGGGACAAGGAACTGGAAATGCTTTTCGCCTGGAGCAAGGAAGTGAACGTCAGGATAGCGGACATGGTCTACGGATGCCCTCCGTTCCCGGGAGTTAAAACCGTGCTCGACAAGGGAAAGGTGAAAGCCGACATGATTGTGGTCTCCCAGACTCCGCTTGAAGCGTTGAAACGCGAATGGGATGAGAATAAAATAGAACATTATCTCGAATGCATTGCCGGTCAGGAACACGGCACAAAAACTGAGCATCTCAAATTTGCCACTGACGGCAAAGGCTACGGTGAAAACAAAATTCTCATGGTCGGTGACGCCTACGGCGATCTGAAGGCGGCACAGGGAAGCAATGCGCTGTTCTTCCCGATTGTTCCCGGAGACGAGGAGGCTTCATGGAAGCAGTTTGCGGAAGAGGGAATTGAAAAGTTCTTCAAGGGGACCTTTGCAGGCGACTACCAGAAGAAACTCCTGGCGGCTCTGGAGAAGGCCCTCCCCGAACTTCCACCGTGGAAGGATTGATTTCACCGCAAAGAAACAAAGTTATAAATATAATGAAAAACATAGTAATTCCAGAGGAGACTGAACAAATTGCCAAGAGCATAGTCAATTGTATTTTTAATGTCCATAGCAATCTGGGTCCAGGGCTCCTCGAGTCGGTCTATGAACTTTGTTTATGCCAAGAATTGAAGGCATCTTGTCTGAAATTTCAAAGGCAGAAAGAGATTCCTATAACATACAGGGGATTAAGAATAGATTCCGGCTTAAGAATTGACATAGTTGTTGAAGACCGAATAATTCTAGAGCTAAAAGCAGTTGAAGATGTTCTACCAGTTCATATGGCACAGATGATGACATACCTTAAATTAAGCAGCATGCATCTCGGCTTTCTGGTTAACTTTAATGTTCCCCTAATTAAAGATGGCATTAAAAGGATAATTTATTAACTTTGTTTCCTTGAGGTGAAAATGAAAATCGTATGCGATAATAAAATACCATTCCTGAAGGGCGTTCTCGAACCCTACGCCGATGTCGTCTATCTGCCGGGTGCGAAAATCGCAAAGCAGGATCTGCTTGATGCAGACGGACTCATTGTGCGCACCAGGACAAAGTGCAAAAAGGAGATTCTTGAGGGGACGAATCTGAAATTCATCGCCACGGCAACAATCGGATTCGACCACATTGACGGCGCATATTGCGATTCAAACGGGATAGCCTGGACAAATGCCGCCGGATGTAATTCATCATCGGTGGCGCAGTACATCGCTTCGGCGGTTCTCAGTCTGGCGGTGGAGAAGAAGTTCAGCCTGTCGGACATGACAATCGGGATCGTCGGAGTTGGAAATGTGGGATCGAAAGTTGCGAAGTTCGCAGAAACGGTCGGGATGAAAGTCCTGCTCAACGATCCGCCGCGCGCAAGAAAAGAGGGCGAAGCGGGTTTTGTCAGCCTTGAGAAGATATTGTCGGATTCCGATATCATAACATTCCATGTGCCCTTGACGATGGACGGTCCTGACAAAACCTCTTATATGGCCGATAAAATATTTTTCAACTCCATCGCCAAATGCGCATGGTTCATAAACAGTTCCAGAGGTGAAGTGACCGACACAGCGGAATTGAAAAATATTTTATATACGGGAAAGATTGCAGGAGCAATCTTGGACGTATGGGAGAATGAGCCGAACATCGATCTTGAGATGCTCGGTCTTGCGAAGTTCGCAACACCGCATATTGCGGGATATTCTACTGACGGCAAGGCGAACGGGACGGCCATGAGTGTTCAGGCGCTCTCGAGATTCTTCGGAATCCGTGAACTTGAGAACTGGTATCCGGCGGATGTGCCTAAGCCTGCGGAAACAATTGTTAACATTGATTGTGGCGGCAAGTCTAAAGAACAAATTTTACTGGAAACTATAAAATTTACTTATGATGTTTCAGGCGATGATCAAAGATTAAGGTCCTCTCCAAAAACATTTGAGAAGCAGAGAGAGGAATATCCGTTGAGAAGGGAATTTCCGGTTTTTAAGATCAAACTTACAAACGATGGAACGAACATGGAGACCGTTTTAAGGGAATTAGGATTTCAAAAGTAACTCGGTCATTCCTGGCCGAGAGTCATATTGGACAGGCTCGGGCTGGAAAGCCCGAGTTACTTAATCAAAATAGTAAATCAACATAAGGAGAGACGAAAAATGGCGAAAACAAAAAAAGCGGACATCGGGCTCGTAGGTTTGGCTGTAATGGGGGAGAACCTCGTCCTGAACATGGAGAGCAAAGGGTTTACCGTGGCGGTTTTCAACCGTACGGTGAGCAAAGTGGATGATTTCATGAATGATCGCGGCAAAGGCAAGAAGTTCATAGGATGCCACAGCATTGAAGACCTTTGCAATAATCTTGAAAGGCCGCGCAAGGTCATGCTGATGGTAAAAGCCGGAAAACCGGTTGACGATTTTATCGAGCTTGTCCTGCCTCATCTCGAAAAGGGGGACATTGTAATTGACGGCGGAAACAGTCATTTCCCCGATTCGGTCCGCAGGACGAACTATCTCGCTGAAAAAGGAATCCTTTTTATCGGCACAGGTGTGTCCGGTGGCGAAGAGGGGGCTCTCAAAGGTCCGTCAATCATGCCCGGAGGAAATCCTGCCGCATGGCCGTATGTCAAGCCTATTTTTCAAGCGATCTCCGCGAAAGTCGCCGACGGTAGCCCGTGCTGCGAATGGGTTGGCGACAATGGCGCAGGCCATTATGTCAAGATGGTTCACAACGGTATTGAATATGGGGACATGCAGATGATTTCGGAAGCGTATTTCCTCATGAAAAACGTGCTTGCGATGTCAGCCGAGGAAATGCATGACGTTTTCACGAAATGGAATGAAGGTGAACTCAACAGTTATCTGATCGAGATCACAAGGGACATCCTTTGCAAGAAGGATCCTGAAACTGGAAAACATGTGATTGATGTCATCCTCGACACGGCTGGTCAGAAGGGTACAGGGAAATGGACAAGTCAGAGCGCGCTTGATCTTGGATCTCCGGCACCGACAATTGCTGAAGCTGTTTTTGCAAGATGCGTATCGGCAGTCAAGGAGGAGCGAGTTGCAGCCTCAAAGATTCTGCGCGGTCCCTCCTGCGATTTCAAGGACAAGGGAGACAGGGCGAAGATGATCGAAGACATCAGAAAGGCGCTCTATGCGTCAAAGGTCTGTTCCTATGCCCAGGGTTATCAGATGATGAAACTCGCGGCGGCAGAATACAAGTGGAATCTGAAATACGGGGAGATCGCCCTCATGTGGAGGGGCGGATGCATCATCCGCGCAAAGTTCCTCGAGGACATCAAGAAGGCGTTCGACAAGAATCCGAAACTTGAAAACCTCCTGCTGGATCCTTTCTTCACGAAAGTAATTGATGATTGCCAGACCTCATGGAGAAATGTCATCTCTACTGCGGTGCAGATGGGGATTCCAGTACCGGCATTCGCGAGCGCCCTTTCATATTATGACTCATACCGTTCGGCACAACTGCCGGCAAACATGCTTCAGGCGCAGAGAGACTATTTCGGCGCCCATTCATACGAGAGGGTTGACAAACCGCGCGGCCAGTTCTTCCATACCGACTGGTGCGAGCTCGGCGGAAAGACAATTTCCTCAACCTACTTGGCATAAAATAAATTCCTGCGGAATTTATAATGAACTGATGCGGGGAAGGGAAAGCCTTTTTAGGAAAGGTTCTTCCCTTCCCCGCACTTTTTTACTTTCCAAACCTATTTATTTTTTTATCTGACCGCAATACAGTCAGATAAAAAAATTACTGCAAGAAACGGACACAGACTGGCTTGCCTATTTTTACCACGTGATCCGTAGATTCCAGAAGGCCTGTTTCCTGATTGATCCGGAAGACTATTACGGAGTCGGAATCCTGGTTGGCGACAATGCAGAACTTGCCGGTCGGCTCGATGTTGAAGTTCCTTGGATTCTTGATTCCCGAGTTCTGGAAGCCGAGCAGGGTCAACGTACCTTTTGAAGGGTCTATCTTATAAGTTACAATCGAATCGTGTCCGCGGTTGGAACCGTAAAGGAATTTCCCATTGGGGTGGATTTTCACTTCTGCGCAGTAGCTCGTTCCAGTAAAATCTTCCGGCAGGGTGGAGATTGTCTGGATTTCGGAGAGGTTTCCGTTTTCAGGATCATAGACGAATGCGACTATTGTCTCGTCAAGTTCATTGATGAGATAGGCGTATTTCCCATCCGGACTGAAAGTGAAATGTCTTGGACCGGCTCCGGGCTTGATTTTTATCTCGGAAGGGTCGTTAGGCAGAAGCCTGCCGGATTCGGAATCAAGTTTATAGACCATTATCTTGTCTAAACCCAAATCTGCGGCATACGCAAAGCGGTTGTCCGGACTTAGATTGATGCTGTGGGCATGCGCTCCCTCTTGGCGCTTGGGATTTACACTTGTTCCCGTGTGTTGAATGGAACTTGCCGGTTCAGACAGGGAACCGTCCTTATTTATAGGGATTGACGCAACGCTGCCGCTGGTGTAATTGGCGACAAGCAAGGTTCTGCCATCATTGGAAGTGCAAAGATGGCATGGCGCTTTTCCGCATGATTTAGACGAGTTGATCAATCTGAGTTTTTTAGTTTCGGGTTCTATTGCGAATGCGCTCACCGCCCCTGGATTGCGTTCCGTCACGGCATAAATAAACTTGGAATTGGGGTGTATCTCTATGAAAGTCGGGTCTATGGCAGCAGCAGCAAGTTCAGGGATGGAAAGGCTTCCTGTTTTCATATCAAGCACGGCATGATAGATCCCTTCTGGAAAACCGGGCTTATTATATGTTCCGAAGTAAACATCCACGGACTCTGCCTTCAAATTCCGCGTTGCACGCAATGATGTCGTCATGATAACTTTCTCCATATGTGTTATTCCTTTTTCTGCTAAGTCTCACAAGATAAAAACAAATAAACGGGCTGGAAAGCCCGTATTACTTCTTCAGGTCGACGCTTCTGTCGGAATCAATACGGTAACGCTGGAGGATGAGCTGGGTTGCCTTCCGGGCCTTCTCCACGTCGAGTACGATTTTATTGTTGTCACCGAGGAGGATTTCAAAGAATCCGGTTTTTGTGTTTTCAATCCTGGATATGAGTTCCCTGAGATTTTTGACCTTCTCGGAGTTGAGTGTTTTTACAGTTGCAAACCTGATATCCTGATATCCCATGTTGACATCGTCGGCGAGCACTCCTGAAAGCACTATGACCTGGTCTTGGGCCTCTGTGATTTCACCTCTTGTAGCCAATGTCACGAATTCCGGAGGGGCCTTTACCCAGTTACCCCAGGTATCGAGATAGTTTTCCGTGAGTGGCGCAAATAGCAGTCCTCCGATTATGTAATAGGATGGAAGCATGTCGTAGACGCGCTGTGGGACAAGTTTCCCGAAACTGGAAAGAGTGTATTCGAATTCAACAGGTTTGCCTTCACGCAATATCTTGAATTTACATTTGTCCCCTATGTATTTCTGCCAGACGAGGTGCCCGAAGAAAATGAGTTCTCCGTTTCTGAAAGGCACGGAGCCGTCGTTGGCGATTTTCACGCCGTCAACTTCCATGATCACGTCATTAACCTTGAAAAAACCTTTTTTCCTTTCGGGTTCCGGTATCTGTGTGACAAGAACGCCCGTATCCCCGGCGTTCATGCGGGCCCATTTCCTGAGATCCGGATTTTCCATGGTGCAGATGTCGACATCAATGTCGGGGAATCCGTCAAACCGCCCGTCTTTGACATCATTCAGAAAATGATTTACCACGGTGGACGGGACTATGTAGCCCATGTTTTGTTCTCCGCTCATATTCTGGAATGCGATACCTGCAATTTTCCCGTCCTTGACTACGGGGCCACCGCTGTTTCCCGGGTTTATTGCGGCATCTATCTGGACTGAGAGCAGGAATTTTCCGCTGTGCATGTACAGGATGGGCTCGATTCTGGAAACGACACCTTCGGTAATTGAGATGTTATCGCCGCCCAGGGGATAGCCAAGTACCGTAACCTTGTCCTGGAGTTTTGGGAGTTCTCCGATTTTCAAGGGGGTCATATTTTTGAAAAAATCGGGATCCTCCACCTTGAGGAGCGCCAGGTCGCACTGATGGCCGGATGCTGCGAGTTTCGCAACATACTTCTTCGGATCCCCCTGTTTCCGGACCATTATGAAAGTGGAATTTGAAACGACATGCGCATTGGTCAGGATGTAATTCCCGTCAATGACGCAACCGGAGCCGGTGCCGGAACTCTGAGGGGAATTCTGCCACGGCTGATGATAGTCAGGATTGCTTTGGACAGAAAAGATCTTGACGACCGACGATATCGGTTCCGCATCAGCGGCCGAAAGGATGAAAGAAAAAACAAATACGGAAAGTGTAGCGCAGACATTTAAGATTTTCAT
>CAMCYE010000121.1 GCA_945883805.1 Victivallis vadensis
CCGCAACCCAAAGGGAGACAGATTCTTATGAATTTCAGCGTTGTCGTAAAACTGCTTACATACCACTTCGGGTATGCTCGCAATTTTTCTCCTAGCTGCCTATTCATAATCTCCTGTCTCGCGCCATATGCCAATTTTTAGAGGTTCCCTAAATCCATGAAATTTGAAATTCCCATTGGTCAGACCTCCATTACTTTGATTCTTGTGCATCTTGCCGTCCTTCTCGGCATAGTTTTCACAGTAATGGTTATTGCGAGCATGCTGCGTCAGAGACGCTCCCCTCAAAGCTCGGTGGCATGGCTTCTTTTCATGATTTTCTTCCCGTATCTCGGCGCTCCGTGCTATCTGATATTTGGACGGCGAAAATTAAAAAACATCCACGGCATACAGACTGCCAAGCTGGAATTTCCTGTAAATCGGACAGTCCCGGAAAATGAGGCGACCCGAATTGACCTGATGCTCAGATCCTATGGGATTCCAGGGGCAACCAACGGCAACCTAGTAAGAATGCTGACAACCGGGCAGGAAGGCTGGGAGGGGTTGGTGGAAGTCATAGAAAAGGCGCAGTTAACTCTGCATATCGAGACATTCATATTCAGTTCTGATGAAACCGGCATGAAAATACTGAAACTCCTTGTGAAAAAAGCTGAAAGTGGCATCAAAGTGCGGCTCCTCATAGATGCCATCGGATCATTCCACACACCCAACAGATTTTTTGCACCCCTCGAAAAAGCAGGCGGCAAAGTTTCCAGATTCATGCCAATCCTCCGCAGCCCCCTGAAATTCAGGATAAACCTCAGAAACCACCGCAAGATTGCAGTAGCAGATTCGCGCTGGGCGATGGCAGGCGGAATGAATATTGTCTCCGATGACATGAGTCCAGAGGCAAAACCCGGTCAATGGAGCGACCTTTCATTTGTCGTGGAAGGGCCGGCGGCGTTCAATTACGAGCAGGTGTTCAGATCCGACTGGCTGTTCAGCTCCGGGGAGGAAATTGCCCTGAATCAGCCAAATCCTGGCACAGGGATGAATAATGCAGGCGAATCGGTTGTCCAAGTCCTCCCGTCCGGACCCGACATGGTTTTCGACACCATATATGACACAGTAATGACATCCGCCTTCGGGGCGCGCGAACGACTTTGGATTACCACGCCGTATTTCGTTCCTGACGAAGCTCTGGTAAAATCACTGATCATAGCATGTCACCGCGGAATTGATGTGCGCATAATTGTGCCCGCCAAATCGAACCACCCGCTTACGGACATGGCCGGCGCAAGTTTCCTCAGGGAGATCGGCGCCGCCGGAGGGACAATCATGCGCTATACAAATGGAATGGTGCATGCGAAGGCGATTCTTGTTGATCGTCACATGACGATGGCTGGTTCCGCAAACATGGATCTGCGAAGTTTCTTCCTGAACTGCGAAGTCATGCAGCTATGCTACTCGCTTCCGGAAATAATTGCAATTGAAAAGTATATGGAGATGCTCTCCAAGGATTCCGTCAAAGGAATGCCGCAAATCGGCGCCCTGCGCGATACCATTGAATCAATCGTCCGAATGGGATCCCCGCTGTTGTGAGACAAAAGACGTGAACTTCGAACATTCAACATCGAACGCTCAACATCGAATGAATGCAAAAAGATACTGATGCATGAAGTTCATCATAGAATAATGATGATGATTTCTGTAACAGTAATCCAAGAATCAGAGAAGGATCTTTTAATTTACGTCTTTATTCGATGTTGGAAGTTCGATATTCAATGCTGGATGTTAAATTTTTTCTACTAGCGCAACATACGCCCCGTCGTTGGTTTCGGAGGGAAGGATTAACTTTTCCTCTTTCAGGATATACTGCGGTTTTTCTGAAATGAACTTTTTAACCTGCACAGAGTTTTCCTCGCTTTCAACACTGCATGTGCTGTAAACAAGTCTTCCACCTGGTTTGAGAAGTTTTGCGGCACCGTAAAGGATTCTCTTCTGGTCTTTGACAATCCCGTTGAGCCTTGGAATTGAGAAACGCCAGAGCGCATCCGGCTTGTGTCTGCCCACGCCAGTGTTACTGCACGGGACATCCAGGAGAATTGCGTCAAAGCTTGATTCCTTAAAAGCCATCCCATCCGAGGAAACCACAAGAGAAATATCCCCGCATTTGGATTTGGCGAAATTCTCGACTGTCCTTTTCTGTCTGTCAAAAGAGGAATCTGAGGCAATGAGCGTTCCGCCATTCATCAGTTCCGCAAGCGCCATGGCCTTTCCTCCTGGAGCCGCGCACAGGTCGGCTGCAATATCATTTTGGGTGGGATTAAGCAGAAGGGCGGAAAAAACCGTTACGGGATCCTGGACATATATTTTCCCCTCTTCCAGCCATTTCCTCCTAAAAACATTTTCCGGATGATCGGTGCCGTAGAATCTGAACGGTGCAAGTTTAAAATCGGTTTTTACTTCATGGCAGTCCGCCTCTTTGAGTTCATCTTCGTGTATTTCGGTAAGCAGTCTGAAAGTAAATGGCGGTTTGCTCCTCAGAGTTTTTGCGAAATTCGCAAGTTCCGCTTCGGACCAGCGTTCCTTCCACCTTTTATAAAGCACTGCGGGCAGATTGAGTTTGACTTCAGGAGGCGCATCCTTTTCAATTTCAGCAGGATTCATTGACGCCGTCCTGCGCAAAACGGCGTTTATGAAACCGGCTGGCCTGGAACCGTAGCGGCGATGGGCGTAGTCAACCGCCAGATTTACTGCAATCTCCTTTGGGATGCCTGTATGGAACCAGGCTTCCGTAAGGGCCACTGAAATAAGCGTCATGAACTTGCGATCCACATCCCTTGCGAATTTCGCAATTGCGAACTCGATCAGCGCCCGATTCCTGAAATATGTGTAGAGCAGACTGGATATGCTCCGCCTGTATTTAGTGGCGTTAGGATCCTCGTCGAGGAAACTGTCCAGCATTACACCCTTGTCCCAGACTTCCAATCCGTCGAGAGCCGTCTTGAATATTACCGATGATATGTTTTCTTTTTCCATGAGCCTAATCTACATTCAAATTTTTACCTGATATGGTTTTTCAGAAAAATAAATCCATTATTTTTCTGAAAAACTATTTTACCATGTTATATTTTCGCCTTAATACTAAGGCGAAAATATGGATTTTCTTATAAATGCGGCGATTATGGGTGTAGTGGAGGGGATTACCGAATTCCTCCCGATAAGCAGCACCGGACACCTTATAATCGTGAATCATTTCATCAAATTCAAAGAACCTTTCGCCAATATGTTCGAGGTGGTGATTCAGCTCGGCGCGATTCTTTCCGTCATAGTCTATTTCCATAAAAAATTGAATCCTCTTGTCGGCGACGCCGAAAAAAGGGATGAGGTCCTTTCAATCTGGAAAAAAGCGATTGCCGGGGTTATTCCAGCACTGATAATCGGCGGAATTCTCGGAAAGAAGATTTCAGAGCATCTTTTCAATCCCAAAGTTGTCGCAGGCGCGCTGATAATCGGCGGAATAATACTCATCGTCATAGAAAGCCGGAAAAAAAAGACGGAAAAGATGAAGAGCGTCGCCGATATCACCTACGGCGTGGCGATTGCGATCGGTCTGATACAGTGTCTTGCGATGATTCCCGGCACTTCCAGGGCGGCGGCGACCATCATCGGCGCAATGCTGCTCGGAGCATCAAGAGGCACCGCCGCAGAATTTTCCTTTTATCTGGCAATCCCGACCATGGCGGCCGCATCTGCGTACTCGCTCCTGAAACATTCCGCAACAATGACTCAAATGGAATGGCAGGCGTTGGCCGTCGGATTCATCGTCTCATTCCTAGTCGCCTGGGCCGTCATAGCCTTCTTCATGAACTACATAAGGAAGAACGACTTCAAACCCTTCGGATATTACCGGATAATCCTCGGCATACTCGTATTGATATTCTGCTTGAATTGAAACTGTAGTTTTTCAGGAAAACAATGAAATTATTTAACTGAAAAACTAACCTGATTAATTAAACAGGCTAAAGCTCAAGCAATTTGAAGGGATGTACCTATAATGTTATATTACCCCGTTTTTAACAATAGGAGATTATAATGCCAGCGACTATGAAAAAGGACGGCGTAAAATCACCAGACAGGCAGCCGTCAAATTGTCTTCGGCCTTGATGGTTCCTGAAACTTATTTTATGTGAGCCCGCAAACCAAAGGAGATTAAAATGAGAAATTTCTTAAACATGCTGATTGTTGCTGTTTCCGCTTTCCTCATAGTCGGGTGCGAATCCGTTCCTTTCACCGGAAGAAGCCAGCTTATGCTTACAAGCCAGTCAGAAGAAGCCCAGCTCGGAGAGCAGGCTTGGAAGGAAGTACTTTCACAGAACAGGGTGTCAGGCAATTCAACTTACAATATCGCACTTAAAAGAGTCGGCGCGAATCTTGCAAAAGCCGCCAACAAATCCGACTACAAATGGGAATTCCTGGTGTTTGAAAACACCGAGCCGAACGCATTCTGCCTGCCAGGAGGAAAAGTCGGAGTATATTCGGGTTTGTTCCAATACACGGCAAATGATGCGGAACTTTCATCGGTTGTGGGACATGAAATCGGACACGCAATAGCGAGACACGGCGGAGAAAGAATGTCTCACGGAACCATCCAGGAAGTAGGCGCACAGGCGGTTGCAACAACTCTCAACGGCAAGTCAGCAGGAACAATTCAGGCGGCCATGGTCGCTTATTCCGCCGGGACAAATCTCGGAGTCATGCTCCCTTACAGCCGGACACATGAGTACGAAGCGGACAAGCTGGGTCTGGTATATATGGCGAAAGCGGGCTACAATCCGAACGCCGCAATCACTTTCTGGCAGAAATTCGGCCAGCTCTCCCAGACAGGAACGGTAGGAGAGTTTTTCTCAACACATCCGATGAGCGAAAAACGTATCGGGGAAATGAAAGCGTATCTGCCGACAGCATTGGACATGTATAATACGGCCCCGAATAAGAAAAATCTGGGAGAGTCCCTGAAGTAGGACAGGCATAAGTAGCTCGGGCATTCCTGCCCGAGAACAGAATCGGAGAATCCGCCGTCGCTAAGAAGCTATGGCGGACGCAGTCGGAGAGCCGGTGAAACGGAGCGGAGAGATAAAACGCACCGCCACCCCTAGTCGCCGTAGGCGCTGCCAAAGGCAGGTAAACAACTTGGTGGCATTATTTTTAGTAAAAGCTGTGGAAAATTAAAAAAGATGCCGGCAAGTTGCCGGCGATCCAAATAATGCAAATTCTTAGAGGCAATTTCAAAATTGCCTCTTTCGAGCTGATTGATTAAGTTGGAGTTCACGGCTTTAGCGTGTCTAACATGTTGAATACGAAGACACACTAAAGTTGTGAACTCCAACGGGCGTATTGCCATAACAACCATTTTTTTGTATTTTGAAATCAGCTCCTTAAACTATGAACTATATCCTACAATGAATTTCATAAATCCTGAAATAAACTATTTCCCGGACGGAAAATACGACACTCCTGCCGGTTCTGTAAAACCATGGGAGAAAATCCTCTTTCTCGGAACACGCTGGCAGTTCTATTTCCATTCGTTCAGAATCGCCGTCAACTCAGGCACCCTTGCAAAAAAAGGACTTTACGGTCCGGTTGAACTCGCATATAACGCTTTTGATTTAATCAGATCCGCGGAACGCGCAGGAGGTCACGCCCACATTGACGGCGTTGCGAACTTCGCAAAGGTGAACGGCCCCGTAGTCGTCATCGGCAACCATATGAGTTCATTTGAAACATATGCAATTCCATGCATGGTTTTACAGCACAAGAAAGACACGGTTCTGGTCGTAAAAAAAGAACTTGTCAACTATCCTTTTTTCGGACAGGTCGCCAAAATCTACGGAATCCCGGTGTCACGGACGAATCCCCGCGAAGACTTCAAGACCATAATGACCGAAGGACAAAGATACATTGAAGCCGGCAGGTCCGTCATAATCTTCCCGCAGTCAACCCGCTCTGTCGAATTCAAACCCGAGGAATTCAATTCAATAGGCGTAAAACTTGCGAAACGCGCAAACGTTCCCGTCATTCCATTCGCCCTTAAGACGGATTTCTGGGGAAACGGAAAACTTGTGAAGGACTTCGGTCCGGTTAATACTAAAAAAGATATTCATTTCAGTTTCGGCGAGCCGATCCACGTCAAATCCGCCACGGGTAAGGAAGAACACGAACAAATCGTAAAGTTCATCCAAGGCAAACTCGCCGAATGGAATAAGAAATAATCCTCACGGCTAAGCAACAAAGACACAAAGTTCAGTATCTCATATATTTGAGCTATGAAAGCTGAATAATTTATAAAAACTTTGATTCTTTGTTCCTTTGCGGTTAATTTTTACAGCCAGAAAGGTAGCTGACCGGGACCTTTGCGGTTAAGACCCCCTGACGAGATGAGCTTATCAAGACCGGAAATCAGGTTGGATTTGTCATTCGGGAATCTTCCTTCAAGCGGAACCGGATTTGAGGCGTGGTTCGCACGGAAAACTGTCTTTGCCAATTCGAGATGCTCAATCATTTTGCGAAGTTCGCAGACGGCCCCGTATTCTGAAACGGTCTCATAACCGGTGAACATCTTTGACCCCGGAACTTCCACAAAACGCAATGCCGACAGAAGGCGCGGCTGCATTTTATTCAACACTGCGGCAGTTTCAAGGGCATGTTTTTCCGAACCGTTTTTCCCGCCGAGCCCTAGAAGCACCATGACGGAACAGCGGAGTCCGCATTCCTGCGAAATCCGCACGGCATCAACCATCTTTTCCGCGGTTTCACCCTTGTT
Source organism: Victivallis vadensis (assembly GCA_945883805.1). Lineage (GTDB taxonomy): Bacteria > Verrucomicrobiota > Lentisphaeria > Victivallales > GWF2-50-93 > GWF2-50-93. The sequence goes on from CAMCYE010000121.1 coordinate 6,803, forward strand.
GACAAGTTTCAGCAACTCCTCGTCTCCGGTCTCGAGTCCGAGATATAGAGTATGAAGTTTCAGTCTGCGAAGTTCGCAAAGCTGTTCCCTTGTCTTTGCCAGAATCGAACTGCCGTTGGCATAGACGTTCACGCGGGTAAGTTTTGGAAACAGTTCATTGAGTTTCAGCAGATAATTTTTCAGCTTCTCAAACGGCAGTATCATCGCATCGCCGTCGGCCAGGAAGATCCTCTGTGTTTCAAGATATTTTCTTGCGCCTTTTTTGAAGTCGCCTAGGACTTCATCATATTCGCGCTCTTCATAGCGCGAATATTTGTACATCCCGCAGAAGCGACAACAGTTATGCGGACAGCCGTAAGCGACCTGAAAAATCAGGCTCTCGGCTTCGGCTGGAGGCCGGAATAATGGTTCTTTGTAATTCATATGATTAGGATTTGTGGTTTATTAGAAAAAAATAAAAATGATTTCAACTTATTTAATCAACTTAAAATGAGACATTCCTTTGCAAGCAGTATCAAAAGTAACAGTCGGGTCTGCACCGTTGAGTTTGTTGGTGTGGCTTATGAGGTAGTCCGCAAAGTCCGCTGGGCCTTTTTCATAGTCGTAGAAAGCACTCCATGTCGCATTGGAGTTTTCAATCATGATTTCTGGACAAGTTAAAAGACTTTTAAGGACAGAACAAATATCCCTCCTCTTGTACCCATACGCCCTTGAAAGAACCCATACTAGTTCGCAGAGCACGATATTGTTTATGAACCCTGGATTGATGCTGGTGCATTCATTTTCAATCACACGGGAGGCTTTTTCCGCCTGGATTGTATCATCCTGAACCAGATAGCGTACAAGGACATTTGTGTCAATTCCAAGCATATTTCCGTCCTGTCCCTATGGCTTTTTCCATATCCTCTAATGTCACCTTCTTCATTGTCCGAGGAAGCATGCCCTTAAGGGATTTCAAAGAGGTGTGTATTGGAACAGTTTCAATGGTTCCATCTTCTCTAATCACGAAATCGAGTTTGTCCCCAGTCTTGATATGGAAGCGTTCCCGTATCTCCCGTGGAACCGTTACCTGTCCTTTACTAGTCATGGTCGCAATCATATTCCTTACTCCTATTATAGTTCCTTACTTCACTGTAAGGCTTTATATTCCAAAGTCAAATATTTTTTGAATTTATGACACTGCCGTCCCATGGATGATTGGATGAATGGATTGCTGGATGGTTGGGTATCAAAGACATAAGACCAAAAACATCTTGGATAAATTATCCGAAATGCCTTTCCAATAATTCTCATGCATCTCTATGACTTTTATGTTATCTTGAACTCAAACC
>CAMCYE010000122.1 GCA_945883805.1 Victivallis vadensis
CGACGATGAAATCGGTGAGCAACGGTGAAGGTGCGTTCGTTAAAATCGCATGGAATGAAGTGCTTCTTGCATCTACCTACAGTGTTTACCGGAAGATCAATGCGACTGATCCTTGGGTGCTTCTGAAGGATGGGATAAAGGAATTCACACACACATATTACACGGCACCGGCGGGGCAGACATACATGTACTGTGTCAAGGCGGTAAATGTAAATGGAATAAGCAGCCTGTACAGCGCGAGCATGTCCGGCTATGCGGCCGGGGCGCTTGCAGCCCCAGCGATCAATGACCCGTCAAACCCAACCAACACATTCTTCTCTCCGAACCTCTCAGGAACCGTAGGGAAACAGAAAGTTTACCAGATCACAGTGCCGTCCGGCGTAAGCAGACTCGTAGTCAAAGCCGAAAATGTGACTGGAAGCTGTGATCTGTATGCCAAACTCGGCATGTATCCGACAACGGTCAGTTACAATGCCAAGGGGACGGCAGTAACCGGGAATTCAAACAAGATCCTTACTGTGACAAATCCCGCAGCGGGAACTTGGTATGTCGTCCTTTACGGAACCGATGCGGCAGGATACAAGTACACTAATCTATACATTGATTATTATACTTCTACGGACATAATATTCACACAGGTTCCGGTTGACGACCAGGCGGTTCCATTCACAGTTGCATTCACGGGAAAGGTTCTTGACAGGTCAGGCACCGGCATAGAGGGCCTCAACATGAAGGTGAGGGATCCGATCACCGGACTTGAAACGTGGCTCGCCGCCAAAACCGATGCGAACGGGATTTTCAAATATTCAACGCCGGCACCGATCAGCGGAGAAGGCGAATACACGTATGACTTCTTCTTCACCGCGATACCGGATTATACAAAGGCCATTGGAAGCTGGACAGTCAAGACGAAGAAGAGTCCGGGTGGAGTCTTTGACTTCAGCGGCTATCTCACCGGAATGCAGGTTGATCTCGGCCAATATCTTTCTGATGCCAGGACCAGCGAGATCAGCTTGGGCGCAATGCAGGAGTACATGAATGTGAGAAGAGGATTTTCAGAAGGTCCGGTAAGCTCAAATGCGGAGGACTTCTGGGTTAAAAATACTCTTGGTGTTGCACGGTCCGATCCGAATATAACTTCAAGACTCGATTCCGGACTGTACTTCCTTCTCTATGGAACGGAAGGCGCTGCGGTCGGTAACAGCGATCAGGCTAAGCCGGGACTTACGGCGAGTCCACTGCTTGTACATGTGGCAGAAGGTAGCATGGATACAGTATTAACCAACCTGAAGGCGAACGGCCTGATTGATGATGTGCTTGCCGACAATGCAGTCAAAGGCGGTATCGGAGTTGTAGTCCTTACAGCCGTCAAAAATCCGAACGAGGATAGTGATCAGAACTATGACATATTCCTTTATGCTGACCAGCAGTTGGAGCTTCTTGCGAATCTCGCAGGAAACGGCGCAGGGAAAGTCACAGTTGTCAGTGCCGGAGACAAAAAATATGGCGACAATGTCACCAGCCTCGTGAGCGTAAAAATTGACGGAGTCAGCAGAAGCATAGGGGTGCGCGTAGGCTCCTTCTTCGAGAAGTTCACATATCTGCCATAAAATCGGAATGATTGAATGAATAAAAAGAGGCCGGAATTTCCGGCCTCTTTTCTTTGGTGCTCTCGGAATTATTCAGATTTGCCTTTAAAGGTATGTCGGGTTTTAACCCGACACGTATTTAAACGTTGAGGAATTTCAAAATGGAACGCCGGCATTCTTAAGGGAACCTCTAAAAATTGGCATATGGCGCGTGACAGGAGATTATGGAGAGCCGGCAAGGAGCAAACGCCAAGAGCAGCCCTGTTGCGGGCTGTGACTGGATTTGCGACGACGGCGGAATCCATAAGAATCTGTCACCCTTTGGGTTGCGGTTCTTTTTGGCTCAAAGAAGAATGTTCTTCTATCGGCGTATCGCTTGGATACGCCTCAGTTCAGAAATTCTTTTTGAGCTTTCAAAAATCTTCCGCAACGCGCCAAATGCGAATTTTTAGAGGTTCCCTAAATTAAAAGAGTGTGGTACAGGCGTCTCGCCTGTTCTTCAAGAAGAAAGAAATAAGGACAGGCGAGACGCCTGTACCACGTTTAAAAGGATGCCAGCAAGGTACTGGCGCTCCAAAAAAGTTGCGGCCCCTGGCCGCCTAATTCATGGAGTGCGGTAATTTACCGTGTCGGGCGTAGTCCGCTGCGGCGGACGAAGACTGATTGCTGCTTTGTTTAGCGAAATTTATTTCGCGGCAGTACTTTCGGTTCGACAGGGACGTGCATACCAAACTCAAGGCGTATTGGATAAATTTTAGAACTTCCGCATTCACGCATTTCGGATTCGACAAGCTCAGTACAGGTCATCGCAGGTCGAACTTCTCATCACTGTCCGTCCGTGGCAAAATATTTCTCAATAAATGGGAATTTATGGAATTGAAATAGGTTTGCAGTTGCAGAGAGGGCTGATCCGGACACTGAATTTTTTGCCGGAGAAACCGTCAAAAAACTTGACTATACCGGAAAACAGGATACACTTATGAAGGAGAATTAAGATGAAAAGACTTGAACCAGTACACCCGGGTATATTCCTCTTGGAAGAATATCTGAAACCACTTGAAATAAGCCAGAACAAGCTTGCCAAAGACATCGGCGTATGTCCTGCACGGGTAAATGAGATATGCCAGTGCAAACGAGGAATTACCGCAGATACCGCGCTAAGGTTTTCCTTGTATTTCGGGACAACGCCGGAATTTTGGATAAACTTCCAAAAAGGCTATGAGTTGGATTGCGTAAAGCTGAAGGAGCTTGACACGCTTAAGGGTAAAATCATACCTTTCAAAATTGCCGCCATGATTTAAACTGATCTCCAAAGATGGACGCTGAAAGACATTTTCTTAACAAAGACAAGTATGACGAGTTCGAATTTTACAGCCGGACGGTTGTAAAATATATGTTTTTTACAACTTCTTCGGATAATTTGCCTAACACTTTGATTTCTTTCATTCATCTGGATTGTTGCAAATAAAAGAGTTATGCGGAAATCACCATGTGGGAAAAATCCGAAATGCCTATTCTGAAATTTTTCTTGAACTCAAACCCAATAATCTAGCAATCCGTAAATTCGCCACAGGCGAATAAATCCATTAATCCGTCATCCTGTGGGATGACTGTGTATTGAAATTGTTATTTTTCTTCGTTCAGTAACTTCAAGAATTCTTTGAAGTCTTGGGGGAGTTGAGCTGTAACCATAGATTATTTGCCTGTTTATTTCCAGTTCTTCAAGTCTCTCGATAGGAGATTTTTTACGCCAATAAACATATTCATCCGATTCCCTAAGTTTGGAAATCGAAAGTATCCCCCGATTAACTCGATATTTTTCATTTTCTTGAAACATAGCGTTGATATACAGTGAAAAACTATATTTCAAATGTCCACAGAATTAAGAGTTTTTCGTGTGATTCGTGTCATGCCATAGGCAGATAAATGGTTTGTGGTTTATATTTCCTACCTGTCATTCGTAGTTGCTCAGCAAAGTAGGATGTATTCAATGGGTTTCGCAATTGGTTCAGGAAGTAAAACAATGATCCGCCGCCTGCTTCTGGCGTTTTTTCCGCTTGTCGTCCTGATTGCGATTCCAATTTTTCTTCGTCCGCATCAGGTCAGAGAGCCGGTTTCCGGCAAAGACAGCCTGATAATAATTTCGCCGCACGCGGAACCGATAAAATATGAATTTGAACACGCGTTCAGGAAATATTACCGGGAAGAATTCGGCAGGGAGATCGCTTTAGATTGGCGGAGTCCCGGCGGCACTTCCGATATTGTCCGCTATATCAACGACCGGTTCGAATCCGCTTTCCGCCAGTATTGGGAGTCGAATCCGGAAAACGGCGGCTGGAGTGAAACCATAGCGGGGGCATTCAGCAACCAGCGTCTTGACCGTTCACCGCCGGATGCAAAGCCGGAGGCTGTGAAAGCGAGGAAAATGTTTCTTTCGTCGGATGTCGGAATCGGCATTGACCTGTTTTTCGGCGGCGGTGCCTATGACCATGCGAAACATGCCGACAAAGGTTACGCCGTTGACGCCGGAATCCGCGAACTCCATCCCGAATGGTTCACAGATGAAATAATACCCCGCGAGTTCAGCGGTGAAATTTTATATGATGAGCGGGGCCGCTATTACGGGGTCTGCCTCGCCTCGTTCGGCATCTGCTACAATGTCGACAGGATAAAAGCCATGCGCGACTCCTCTCCTCCAGTTGCCTGGCATGACTTGGGCGAACCGCGTTTCTTCCAGCAGATAGCCGTCGCGGATCCGACAAAATCAGGATCCATCAACAAATGTTTCGAGATGATAATCCAGGAGTCAATGGCGGAAGCCGTTGAGAAGGATAGATTGAATGGGAAAAACACCGGCTGGACGGACGGGCTCAACCTGATAAAACGCATTGCTGCAAATTCCAGATACGTTACCGATTCGGCGGGCAAAGTTCCCCAAGATGTGGCCAAAGGCGATACCGTCGCAGGAATGTGCATTGATTTCTACGGACGCGCCGAGGCGGAATGGACCAACCGGCAGTCCGGAGTTGAACGCGTTGCTTACATTTCCCCGCGCAACGGAACATCGGTTTCGCCGGATCCGATCCAGCTTCTGCGAGGTTCGCAAAATCCTCAGGCGGCACGTGCCTTCATCGAGTTTGTCCTGTCAAAGGAAGGACAGAAGCTCTGGAATTTCCGGCTGGAAACTCCGGGCGGACCGTTGAAGTATGCACTGCGGCGCACTCCGATACGGAAAGACATGTATGTCCCGGAATACCAGCGGTTCATGTCAGACAAGGACTATGATCCATACCGTGCCAGTGAAGGGTTCCAATATCACGCCGACTGGACTGCGCCGTATTTCAACCTTATCCGGATCATGATAAAATGCGTCGCCCTTGATCCTCAGCCGGAACTGAAAGCCGCTTGGGATGAAATCATCAAAGCTGGCGGACCCGGGGCTGTGCCGCAGGCGATGTCAGAATTCAATAAATTGCCTTTCGATTACACCGGGGCTGCGAAAAATGCCGCCCTTCTTTCGCCAAACAGGGACTGGACAATGCTGGACGTGATCAGTCTCAAGCGCGAATGGACGGAACAATCACGGCGGAATTACCTGAGAGCTACACGGTTGGCGGAGGATGGGAAATGAATTTAATGCGTTACACAGTTGCGTTTTTACTTCTTGTGTTTTTTGCGGTATTCCTCCTGTTGCCGGTTTATACGGTGATTGAGCAGGGATTGAATGCCCGGATGCTTCTCGAAATATTCAAGAGCTCCATCTACGTGGAAGGCCTGCTTAACTCATTTGCGATTGCGGCAGTCACCACGTTTATGGTTTTCATCATCGCCCTGCCTTTGGCGGTGGTATATGACAAGTTTGAATTTCCGGGAAAGAAACTGACCAATCTTTTTGTCATGCTACCGCTGATTCTGCCGCCGTTCGTCGGCGCACTCGGATTTCAGCACATCCTGGGGAATTACGGTGTCTTCAATACCGTGCTGGCAAGTTTTGGATTGTCGCCTGTGGACTGGCTGGGCGGACACGGCCGATTCTGGTCGGTCTGCCTTATTGAAGCACTGCACCTGTATCCAATCCTGTATCTGAATCTGGTTACGTCGTTGGCGAACATTGATCCCGCAATGGATGAAGCGGGCAGAAACCTGGGAGCCGACCGCTGGTATCGGTTTCGGAAAATAACCCTGCCACTTGTCAAACCTGGAATGCTTGCGGGAGGAAGCATCGTCCTGATCTGGAGTTTCACAGAACTGGGAACACCGCTGATGTTCGGCTACAACCGTGTGACAACTGTCCAGATATTCAACGGGATCACGGAACTGGAAACCAACCCCCTCCCATATTCGCTGGTTCTGGTCATGCTGGTAATCGCCGCCGGGCTTTATATGGTTTCAAGATTCGCATTCGGCGGAAGTTCCGCCGGAACCGTCACTAAAGGGAGTTCCGGATCTTCAGCGGTAACCATCGCAAGCTGGAAAAAATATCTGCCGCTGGCGCTTATGCTGGGAGTAACATTCTGCGCCACGTTGCCGCATTTTGCGCTGATTCTGACAGCCTTCTCCAAAGACTGGTACGGAACCGTCCTGCCGCACACATATTCGCTGATGCATTTCGACAACGCACTCTCTGATAAGATTGTAGTCCCGAGCATTCTCAACAGCCTGAAATATTCCGGACTCGCAATGATTGTCGCACTCTGCACCGGATTCCTTACTGCGATTCTTGTCGTCCGCTGGAAGCTGAAAGGCGCAATTCTGTTTGACATGCTGGCGATGCTTCCGCTTGCCGTGCCAGGCATAATCATGGCGTTCGGCTATTTAAGCCTGTCGGTCCGTTTCAGCTGGGCGCGGGAATTCATGAACCCGATAACTAATCCGACCATGTTATTGGCGGCGGCGTATGCGGTACGCCGACTGCCGTATGTGGTCAGGGCAGCAGCCGCAGGATTGGAACAGACACCGGTGGAATTGGAGGAGGCGGCGAAAAACCTGGGTGCCGGTTCGTTCATGACTCTCCGCAGGATTACGGTTCCACTGATAAGCGCGAACCTGATTGTCGGCGCTTTGTTCGCATTCAGTTTTTCCATGCTTGAAGTGTCCGACTCATTGATTCTGGCGCAGAAAACCGTCTTCTATCCAGTAACAAAAGCGATATTTGAACTGTCCCAGATACTGGGTTCCGGCCCATATATCGCCTGCGCCTTCGGCGTCTGGGCAATGCTGTTTCTGGCATGCACGCTCGGAGCCGCCTCCGCTCTCCTCGGTAAAAAAATGGGCGCACTGTTCCGCATGTAGCAGTACATGCCCTGGTCGCACGCCTGAGGCGTATAAAACCTTTTGCGCCGAAGGAGGGTAAACAGCATCACTCCGCTATGTTGTGTTTTTTAGTGCTGAATTTTTTCGTCTGCGCCACGGCGTCAATGCGGCCTGCGCGCTCGTCCTCGGTCGCCTTGCCGAACCGATGAGCGAACACGTATTCTACAATTTTCTTCCTTTCAGCAGTTTTCCAGACATCCTAGGCGACGATGTCTGCTCCGGCGGAGTGCAGCGATACTACCGGGTTGGCGACAGACTTTTTTCAAACAGGGACAGGATAGAGGCAGCCTTGCGGGACAGACTTGGAAGACATTTCGGACTGGAACGCACAATTTTTCTGTACGACCTGACGATACAGCTGTTTATCAATTGCTTTCTGCAGTCCTTCCACTCCGTCTTTTATTTCATGCGGAATTTATCATTTGCAAAAGGGAAATGCCCTACATAAAAAGATGTCTGCCGATGAAACGTAACAAATCTTCCTCGAACAATAATTTCTGAGGTTTAAGTATTTTACCGTCCGGAGTAATTTCGATCATGGTATGCCCCAGAGCGCGCGCCTCAAGATAGATGGGATCATTTCCGGCGGCCTTCAGGGCGTGTACCATGTCTCGCGACTGTGCAATCGGAACTGCGCCGTCAGTCGTGCCGTGCGCCATCCATACCGGAGGCATGCTGTCATGGATATGGTATATCGGCGAGGCGCTCCTGTACAATGCCGGATCTGACTCAGGAGTTGCACCCATGAAGTCATTTACCATTGTGGTTTTGCGTTCGATATCAAACGCATATTGTGAGGGCATGTCCATGACCCCGCAATAGTTGACAACACCTCTTATGCACGGCATGGGAAGATTCTCCTTCATTGCGCGGGTCGCCAGCAGCATGGACCAATGCCCGCCCGCCGAACTCCCGAAAAGCATGCAGCGTCCCGGATCCAGTCCCTCTGAAGATCCATGGTCACGCAGCCATGCAAGCACATGCACGAGATCATCATAGGCGTGCGGGAACCGGAACTCTGGTGTCAGCCGGTGACTCGGCAGTACCAGGGCAAATCCCAACTCCTGTACTCTGGGCCAGATCCATGCAAAGGATGTCTGGTCGCCATTTCTCCATCCGCCCCCGTGAATGGCCAGGATGTATGGTTTCGGCGAAGACGGATCGCTTCCATACACGTGGATTAAACC
>CAMCYE010000123.1 GCA_945883805.1 Victivallis vadensis
ATTGGAAGCCCGACAAGGCCAAGACTCTTACGCAGGCAATTGTTGAGGTAGGAAACATAATTCGCCGAGCAGATTTTAGGGTCATTCACGAAAAACATAAACTCCGGCGGCTCATTCCCCACCATTGTCGCATAATAGATTTTGAAATAATGATTATGAGTTCCAACCGAAGTGGGTGAATTTTTCTTGACGGCATCACCTACAATCCTGTTAAGCAGCGAAGTCGGGATTTTCATCCGCATGTTTTCCATTATCTCGGACAGCATCGCCGGTATCTTCTGGAAGTTATGCCCGTCGGCGGCGGATATGAAAATGACAGGCGCGTAATCCATAAAGGTCAAGGCGTACCGGATTTCCTTGAACACGTCTTCAGGCTTCTGCGCCGTCCGGCACAGATCCCATTTATTGGCGAGGATTATGCAGGCCTTGCCAGATTTTGAAATCATGTCGGCAATCCTCTTGTCCTGTGATGTGACACCCGTCTCAGTGGTCGCCTCTATCACAAAAAGGACAACCTGCGCCCTTTTGACGGCTTCTTCCGCGCGTATTATGCTGAAAATCTCAACGGCGGTATCGGCCTTTTTCTTCTGCCGGAGACCCGCAGTGTCAATCAGGGCGGCATGTATGGTCTCGTCCTTGCATACCAGCTCAAAATCAATGTCTATCGAATCGCGGGTCGTCCCCGGAATATTGCTGACCATCACCCTTTTTTCACCGAGGAGGCGGTTGACAATGGAGGATTTGCCGACATTCGGCCTTCCTATGACTGCAATTCTAAGCGCAGGCTCAACCGGAGGCACGGCGGTTTCCCAGTCTATCTCCGCAATGATCTTATCAAGAAGCGTGGTAACCCCTCTACGATGTACGCATGAAACGGAAATCACCGCATCAAATCCCAGTTTTGCGAAATTCGCAGACTCCTCCTCCAGCTTCGGATTGTCGGCCTTGTTGACAACAACAATCACTTTTTTCCCGCTCTGGCGGAGCCGGCCGGCAATATCCATGTCAAGGGCGGTGACACCGTCAACAACATCTGCCACGAAAACAAGCAATTCAGCGCTTTCAATTGCAACCTCAACCTGCTCCTTAATCTCAACATCCCATATCCCGAGATTTTTCTTCGCGCCCTTCAGGACACCAAGCCCCCCGGTGTCGATAATCTGGAAATGACGCCCGTCCCAGTGTGTGGAGGCGGCAATGCGGTCGCGCGTCACTCCGCTCTCGTGATGGACAATCGCAAGACGGCGTTTGAGTATTGCATTGAAAAGAGAGGACTTGCCGACGTTCGGCCGCCCCACAATAGCTACAGTCGGAAATTTGGAATCCATTTTCTCCACCATTTGTTTACTAAGGCACCCGTCTTCGCCAAGGCGCTACGCCGTGGCAAGCAAAGGCACAGAGTTTTTTATTGTTACTACTTCAAAAATCGTATTCGTCACGTTACGGAAGATTTCCGTGAGCTCAAATCTCCGATTCCCCGGTTCTCCGTTTCGCCGATTCATAGGAACAGGCTGGAAAGTTTACCCGCCGGAGGCGGCGCCAAAGACGACCAGGGCCTGTCCCACAATTATAAAATAGTTTTTCATCCAAATAAATTCTGCTGAATTTATTTGGATGAAAAACTATAACTGATGCATTGCTCCGCAACGTGGGCATTTCACGGATTTCGCGGTGAACATCGGAGGGACTTTAATGCGAAGTCCGCAAGGGCAGCCGATAAAATTGAATTTGTTGGCACGGAGAAGAATGTCATTCGCATCGCGTGTCTGAGCCACCCTGTCCACAGGTTCAGACTTTTTAATCCCCCTCAATTCAAGCTCCTCTGCCGAGCGCAAGTCGGAACCGCCTATTATCGTTCCGCCCTTCACTTTGCCGTACGCATTATTGTAATCGTTAAAACCCGCGCCAGACGCCATCCCCCTCAGGATCTTTATTCTCTCCTCCGCGGGAGGATGCGTGCTGAAAAGGGAAAACGCCTCATTGCCGCAGGCTTTGTTGAGAGGATTGATTATGTACATCGGGGCGGTGACGCGGGTCGCCGATTCGAGCGGAATCGTCGAGCGGGAAATTTTTTCCAGCGCCGAGGCAAGACCTTCCGGATATCTTGTAAAAACCGCAGAGGATGCGTCCGCGAGATATTCGCGGCTCCTGGAACATGCGAGATACAGCAGGTTGGCAAGAATCGGAGCGAGTATCGCAAGAACTATCGCAACTACAAAAAGAATCATCTGAAGCTGATTCCCCCCCCCGTCCCGATCCGATGAGCTTGAACGGCGTTGTCCCACGCCTCCCAAAAACATGCTCCGCGTATAAAGATCGGCCCCGATGACAATGACGCCGAGCATTATGCCGGCAATCGTCATGAACCGGCTGTCCTGATTTTTTATATGCCCGATCTCATGGGCGACAACGCCCTGAAGCTCGTCGCGCGAAAGGATCGAAAGCAGTCCGGTTGTCACCGCGACAGCCGCATTGGCTGGAGTCCCAACGGCGAATGCGTTGGGTGCACGGCTCTCGACTATGAACACTTTGGGTGTCGCCGGAAGGGCGGCAGCAATCCTCATCTCCTCTACAATATTGTAAAGCTGGGGAGCATCGTCATGGCTGACTTCACGGGCTCCGGAAAGGGAAAGCAGGATGTTTTTCCCCTGTGAGACTGCGATAACCGTTAAAAAAAACCAGAGGATCCCCGCAATGAACAGTCCGCCGAGAATTCCATCCTGAACACCCGTTACCGCCCCTCCGATCACCGCCCCCAGGACGAGAAGGAGTATTCCCATTACAATAATGAGAATAGCCGATTTTATTTTATTTTTCTCTATCGCCTGCCACATATGTCATTTTCGATTTGGTGATTGCCGATTTATTTCATTAATTCTTCCGGGACGGAAAAATTTTCCTATTACAAACACAGGAATTTCACTGCGCCGTCTTAGAACTTGACTGACGGGGCTTCACGCTGGGCGTTATCCTTCAGCTCGAAAAGATCCATTGCCAAAAAACCGCCTAAACCGGCGACCATGTTTGACGGAACCATCTGGATCTTCGTATTGTACATCATCACCTGGTCATTGTATGCCTGACGTGAAAACGCGATCTTATTTTCTGTTGATGAAAGCTCTTCCTGAAGGCCCAGGAAGTTCTGGTTCGCCTTGAGATCGGGATAAGCTTCCGCAACAGCCATGAGGCGGGTGAGGACTCCGGAGAGTTCGCCTTCGGCTTTTGCCTGTGCGGCCACTCCGCTTGCCTGAACGGCGGCAGACCTTGCCTTGACTACGGCATCAAACGTCTCCCTTTCATGTTTGGCATAACCCTTAACCGTCTCAACGATGTTGGGGATGAGATCGTGCCTGCGTTTGAGCTGCACGTCAATCTGAGCCCATGCGTTTTTCACCTGGTTCCTCAGCCCGACAAGAACGTTGTAGGTCATCATGAACCAAAGCCCCGCCACAAACAGACCACCGACCAGAATAACCGCCACCAATCCAATTGCTCCCGTAGCCATAATCAATCCTCCTTGTTTTTTTTAATAACTCAGTCAGAAAGACACACTAAAGTGTGAACTCCAAAATTTGGAGTCCAGCCTTTAGGCTGTCTTTATATTCATAAACCTTGAAATTCCTTAACGTCAAATCAGTTTCACGTTTCCTTCTTATTTGTTCCTGAAAACTGATTTCAGGAAATCGGAAATTCTGCCATTTGCACCCGAAGACGCCATAACCTGTTCCAGTTCACCCTTGTCGAACCAGAGCCCGTGATTCCTCGGACACTTGTCAATCTCGACAGGCGGTTTTGTGGAAAGTTCCACCGGAACCATTTTTTTCCTGCAAACAGGACATTTCCTGGCTCCCCCGGTAACTGTACATTTCTTCAAATCGGAGATAATCCCGGAAACTGCGGCACAATTGCCGTTTTCCGGTGAAAGTAAAAGCTCAAGCTCGCCTTCGTCAAGCCAGACTCCGCCACAAAGGGTGCAGAAATCAATCTCGATCATGTTAAACTCGAGAATAATCATTTCAGTATCACATACCGGACACAACATAGCTACGGCCTCATCCTCACGTTTCTATTAAATTAACCACAGAGTCACAGAGACACAGAAATCTTTATAGTATTGAGCTGATTTCAAAATACAAAAAAATGATTGTTATGGCAATACGCCCGTTGGTCCGCCTAGGCGGATTAGTGTGTCTTGATATTCAACAGGTTACGCACGCCAAAGCCGTGAACTCCAACTTAATCAATCAGCTCAAAAGAGGCAATTTTGAAATTGCCTCGTATTAATTTTTCGAGATCACATTCATTTCATCTGGTATTGGCGCGTATTCATTTCCCATTATTAAAATATTTTTGTGTCTTTGTGGTGAAAATACAATTCCCTCTACGATAAATTCAAAAATACATGAATTAGTATAATAAGCAATTAAATTCTTGAACATTAGGGCTATAGTATGGGCTGATTTTATAAAATAACGGAGTTTACACATATGACAGACAAGGATGTTTTAGACTATTTCGTGAAGTCCGGCGCGCTCCTGGAGGGTCATTTCCTTCTCAGGAGCGGGCTTCACAGCAACCGGTTTTTCCAAGCCGCGCTCGTATTGCAGTATCCGGATATCGCCGAGAAGCTCTGCGCTGCCCTCGCCGAAAAATTCGCAGGCGTGAAAATAGATACCGTACTCTCCCCGGCCCTGGGCGGCCTGGTTGTCGGACAGGAAGTCGGACGAAGACTCGGGACAAAGGCGATATTCGCGGAAAAGGAAAATGACGGACTGGTACTCAGGCGCGGTTTTAAAATTTCAAAAGGCGAAAAAATACTCGTCGCAGAAGATGTTGTGACAAAAGGAGGACGCGTTGAACAGACAGTGCAGCTTGCGAGAAGCTTCGGCGCCGAAGTCGTCGGAATCGCAGTAATCGTAGACAGAAGCGCGGGCGACGTAAAATTCGATGTTCCATTCAAGAGTCTCCTGAAACTTCATTTCGACACTTTTGAACCGGACAAATGCCCCATGTGCAGGAACGGCATTCCAGCTGTAAAGCCCGGCTCGAAATAGAAAAACCCACATTCCATGCAAATACATTAACGAAGAAAATAAAAGTTTTGAAATTCCCAGCTTTTAATTATACGGAGTAAATACATGATCAGCTTCATATTGAAGAAGATATTCGGCTCAAAGTCGGACCGCGACATGAAAAAAATCATGCCTTTGGTCGCAAAAATCAACGAGATTGAGCAATCCTTCCAGAATTTTTCCGAAGAACAGCTTAAGGCGAAAACACAGGAGTTCAAGGACAGGCTGGCAAAAGGCGAAACTCTGAACGATATCCTTCCGGAAGCGTTCGCGGCAGTCAAAAACACCTGCCGAAGACTTTGCGGTACAGTCGTTGATGTCTGCGGACAGGAACTTAAATGGGACATGATCCCGTATGATGTCCAGCTCATGGGCGGTATCGTCCTCCACAGGGGAACCATTGCCGAAATGGCGACAGGCGAAGGAAAAACACTAGTGGCCACACTGCCTCTCTACCTCAACGCCCTCGTCGGGAAAAACTGCCAGCTCGTCACCGTCAACGACTATCTTGCAAAACGCGACTCCGAGTGGATGGGTACTATTTTCCGCTACCTCGGACTTACGGTCGGCTGCCTGCAGAACTCAATGGCGCCCTCCGACCGCCGCGACCAGTACAACTGCGACATCACATACGGGACAAACAGCGAATTCGGATTCGATTACTTGCGCGACATGGGCATGGCGATGAACAAGGAGCAGATCGTACAGAGAAACCATTACTATGCAATCATAGATGAAGTTGACAGCATCCTCATCGACGAAGCCAGGACTCCCCTCATCATCTCCGGCCCCGTAGCCGTCTCAACGCACCAGTTCGACGTCTTGAAGCCCGGAGTGGATGAACTCTTCAAAAAACAGAGCTTCCTGTGTTCAAGGCTAATTTCCGAGGCAAGGGAGGAACTCAAGAAAACCGAGGAGGGCAGCGCGGAAGAGGAGGCGTCACTGATAAAACTCGTGCAGGTCAAATTCGGAATGCCCCAGCACCGCCAGCTCATGCACATGCTTGAAGATGTGAACATTCTCAGGAAAATCGAAAAATTGGAATCCTTCGTGAGGAGCGACCAGAATCGCGGACTTCTCCAGCAGGTGCAGTCCGAGCTTTTCTTCGTCATTGAGGAAAAGAGCCATGAGTCAGACCTTACCGAAAAAGGACGCACCGCGATAAGCCCGGACAATCCTGAAATGTTCATACTCCCAGACCTTCTCGCAACCATTCACGACATTGATTCCGACGCGACACTTGATGAAGCCGGAAAAATAAAGAAAAAACAGGAGTTCCAGGAGGATTTTTCAAAACGAAGCGAAAAGATCCACAACATATCCCAGCTCCTCAGGGCGTACTGCCTCTTTGAAAAAGACGTCCATTATGTCGTCCAGGAAAACAAAGTGCTGATCGTGGACGAGCATACCGGACGGCTCATGCCCGGCAGACGCTTCAGCGAAGGCCTGCACCAGGCTCTCGAGGCAAAAGAAAATGTCAGCATCGAACGCGAGACACAGACACTCGCCACAATCACCATCCAGAATTATTTCAGGATGTATGAGAAACTTGCAGGCATGACCGGAACAGCCGAAACCGAAGCAAACGAGTTCCACCAGATCTATAAGCTGGATGTAATCGTAATCCCCTCCAACAAACCCTGCGTAAGAAAGGACTCCAACGACTGCATTTACAAGACAAAACGCGAGAAATACAAGGCCATCATAGATGAGGTGAAGGGATGCCACGAGGCCGGACAGCCAGTTCTCCTCGGCACAGTTTCAGTCGAAGTTTCAGAAATCATAAGCCGCATGCTTAAACGTGACCGCATCCCGCATACCGTACTCAATGCGAAAAACCACCAGTTTGAAGCTGAAATTGTCGCAAGAGCCGGACAGAGGGGTTCAGTCACCGTCGCCACAAACATGGCGGGACGAGGCACCGACATCAAGCTCGGAGAAGGAATTTCCGCACTGGGCGGACTTCATGTAATCGCCAGCGAAAGACATGATTCCAGGCGAATAGACAGACAGCTCCGCGGCCGTTGCGCGCGTCAGGGCGATCCCGGGTCGTCCATATTTTATATTTCCCTGGAGGACAACCTCATGCGCCTGTTCGGCTCCGACAGGGTTGCGTCAATCATGAACAGACTCGGCCTCGAAGAGGGGGAGGAACTCCAGCACCCCCTACTAAACAGGTCAATAGAGACCGCTCAGAAACGGGTTGAGCAGCATCATTTTTCAATCCGCAAGAGGACTCTCCAGTATGACGATATCATGAACAAACAGCGTGAAGTCCTTTATGGTTTCAGGAAAGAGGTCATACTCTCAGACAGTCCGAAGGAAATTCTTTTTGATATCCTCGGACAGGAAATCGAAGCGCATGTTGACGAGGCGTACCAGTTTGCCGGCAAGACTCCGCTCGCATTCGAAGGCGACGCACTGCTCGCCTGGCTGAACTCGACTTTCCCCCTCGGATTCATCAAGAAAGACCTGGCCTCCCAAAATGAGGGCGGTATTCCGGACAGGGAGTTGATTCTCAAGAGGATACTTGAACGGATCGAAAAAGCTTATGAGATAAAGACGTCCCTCGAAACTCCCGACTCCCAGAGATGGCTTGAAAAGCATACCCTTCTTGACGCCATTGACAGGCTCTGGCAGGAACATCTTTACGCCATGGATCACCTGCGTTCCAGCATCGGACTCAGGGCTTACGCCCAGAAAGATCCGCTTAACGAATACAAGCAGGAAGCGTACAAGATGTTCCAGGCGCTCATGACCGAGATATACCAGGAAATACTCGCCAACATGTTCCGGTCAGCCACAAGCCTCGCCGCATTTGAAAACCTTTTCGCATCGCTTCCGCAAAATCTGATCCATAAGCAGATTGACCAGTTCGGTGAAATGGGAGGCGGAGAACAGGCTGCCGCATCACAGACCGGAGCGGAAGGACAATCTGCGGAATCCATCGAACCTCAGATCACATTCGTTAGAAACACGCCTAGGACCGGCAG
>CAMCYE010000124.1 GCA_945883805.1 Victivallis vadensis
TCCGGCGGTGATTTTATCGCCGTCTTTAAGGCGCATAGTGGAATTAGGCTCTATTTCCCTGTCGTTGATGTAAGTTCCGTTCGAAGATCCCAAGTCGATTATCACGAAGTTGCCATTGTCTTTTCCGACGCTGAAATGCTCCCGGCTGATGCGGGAGTCGTTGCAAATCTGGAAGTTCACATGGTCTTCCCTGCCGAAAACGGTCATTTTGTCTTCGGAGAGCTTGAAGTACTTCTGTATTCCCTTATCCATGTAGCTTATGTAAGGCATGTCATGAATTCCGGAGAATTAGTTATCGGTTATCAGTTATCAGAGGGCAGTTAAAATTACTGGTCACTGGTCACTGGTCACTAGTCGCTGGTCTCTAGTCCAGAGGTTAGGCCTTCTGGATTTTTCCAGATCTTATGCAGGCTGTGCACACTTTAATTGTCTTCACAGTTCCTTCAATCTTGACACGTGCGGTCTGCAGGTTGGGCCTGAAGACGCGCTTGTTGTTTTTCACAACATGTGTTCCGATTCCGCCCTTTTTCTTGGCGAGACCTCTGCGTGTGATTGATCCTCCGACAACTGTCTTCTTGTCGCATATTTCGCAAACTCTGCTCATATCTGATTCCTCCGATAATGGGATTATTTAAAATTTGGTGGGATGGTCGGGATTCGAACCCGAGACCACTACATTAAAAGTGTAATGCTCTACCAACTGAGCTACCATCCCAGATTTCACTCAACTTTTTTAAAAGGAATTTAAAAATACCCGAATGTAGTGATAAATCAAGCCGGTTTGTAAATTTATCTGGTTTATTTTGGGTTGAACTAAAAGCAAAACTCATGTTTTGCAGGAATCCAGAGGTCATCAGCCGTGGCGGACTAACTAGAGTCCGCTAGAAAAGGTAATCTCAAAATGAAATTTGTCTTAAAAAGTAACACAGACATTCCTGTCTGTGGATATGAGCTTCAAACCTTGTAGAAAACTCCTCTCGGCATTTTCTCAACTTTAATCACGCCGGTGTCCGCCATTTTTCCGAGAACAGGAAGAAGTTTGTCGTCACCCACGGACAACGCGGATGCAATTTCCGGCAAAGTGCAGGGACGGCGCCTTACAATCCCGATCACAGCTTCCTCAAAATCGCCGACGGATAGTTTTTCCCCGGCAATTGCGGATGCGGATAAGGCGGGTTTCCCTATGACCTCGACCGTCACATACGGTTCGAGCGCCCTGACAAACGGCAGGATTTCCGATTCAGAGGCCTTTCTGACCCATTTTTCAGTTCCAGGGCGGTCGAGGCTGTTTAACTGAACCTTATCAGGCTTTATCCGGATCACAGCCTTCCGAATCGCCTCAATTGATTCCTGGCTGTCATTGATTCCGGGGACCACGAATATCTCAAGCCAGAAAAGCGCTTTTGACCGGCTCCTGAACTTTTCTAGCGATTTCACTATGTCTCCGGAACTGATGCCCGTAGCCGGACGGTTTATCCTCCCTAAAGTCTCGTCGTCCGCGGCATCGAGGGAAGGTATGACAAGGTCTATTCCGGCAAGCTCGTCTATCATCTGCTCCGAACCGAGGAGGATGCCATTTGTAATCAGACATATCCTGTACTGGGGATACTTCCCTTTCAGGAATTTCACTATCCTTCCCATTCCAGAATGCAGAGTCGGCTCTCCCGCTCCGGAAAACGTGACATAGTCAATCTCGGGATTTTTTGACAGGAACCCGTCCAGCTCCCCGATAATTTCAGCCGTATCATAAAATTCACACCTCTTGGAACTGAGAGACGTTGTCGCACCGGCCTCGCAGTAGACACAATCCATCGAGCATGTCTTCGAGGGAACAAGATCCACGCCTAGGGAGACGCCTATGCGCCTTGAGAAAACTGGACCGAAAAGATATTTTGGCATACGATATTTCCGATTTTAGATTGCCTATTGCCGATTTTTTCCGAATCATAATTTCCAAATGAGTCCGAACCTGCTATAATATACGCGTTTCCATGAAATCGGAAATACCGAATCGGAAATAGGCTGTCTATTTTGCAATTCGTAATTTGTAATTCTCAATTAGTAATTTACCAAAGGTCTCTATGGTCTGGTGGAATTTATATGTCATCGTATTCATCGTGGCGCTGACCCTCGGGCTGGTACTCACCCCTGCCTTCAAGAAACTGGCGGAGCTCACGGAGTTTTACGACTGCCCAAAAGGACAATGGCATAAACGCCATTCAAAACCAACCCCCCTCCTCGGCGGATTGGCCCTCTGTATTTCATGGGCGGCAACTATTGTCATCGGAATAATGGCATCCCAGTCGGTGCGCGACAATATCCTCGATGGAGCCGTCATCACAAACCTCCCCGGCATATCCAAGGTTTCATCGGAGCTTGTCTTCATATGCCTTGGCGCAGTCCTCGCAACCCTTCTCGGGCTCTATGACGACAAATTCAACATGTCGGCAAAGACAAAACTGGCAGGCCAGATAGCGATTGCCATAATAGCCGTAACATGGGGCGGGGTAAAGATATCCTTCCTGATGCCATCGCCCATCATCGGCTGGGCCGTCACGGTATTCTGGATTGTCCTTATCATGAATGCGATAAACTTCTTCGACAACATGGACGGACTTGCGGTCGGGACAGCCGCCATAGCATTCACCTTTTTCACAATAGTGTCGGCCGAAAGTTCACAGTATTTCATAGCTGTGCTTGCGGCGGCGACAGCGGGCTCCGCCTTCGGGTTCTGGTTCTACAACCACTCCCCCGCAACGATTTTCATGGGGGATTCCGGAAGCCATTTCCTAGGTTACAATCTGGCGGTGCTCGGGGTGCTGGCGACCTATTACAATCCTTCACAGGCAACCACCCATCTCCCCATTCTCATACCGTTCTTCATCCTGGCAATACCTCTTTTCGACCTGTGCGCAGTGGTGATAATCAGGTTCCGCGCAGGCAAACCGGTTTACATCGGCGACCACAACCACATATCCCACCGTTTCCTGAACATGGGTATGACTCGGAAGCAGGCTGTCCTTATGGTTCATCTTCTGGCGATAGCCATAGGCCTGAGCGTGCTACCCCTGATGTGGGGCGACATGCGAACTACTGTAATTTCACTCCTGCAGGCCTTTACAATTCTGTTCCTGGTGACATTGTTGCAATACAAAGTTAAAAAAAATAGCGAGGGGGAACCCAATGAAAAACCCAGTCTTGAAAAATAGTTTCCGAATCATCGCAATGTCGTTTCTGGCACTGTCCGCCTACCAGGCAGGAGCGCATCTCTGCAACGATGTCTTCGACCAGGCAAAGGATGACCTAGCCGTAAAAGTCGACATCAGGGACGGACAACTGAGAATCGCAAATGAGGGGGCGTTCAAGGTCTACATGCTCAACACCATGGACCGCGATATCGCCCAAATAAACCTTTCCGTTGATTCGGATGCATTCACTTCCGAAATCAAGCCCTCCCCGGACTGGAAAACCTACCCGCGCCTCTCAACCGTCAAAAAAGGGGGCAAGAAGGAATTCTTCGAAGTCACCCTCAAGCGCAAGGGCAACCTGCCCGACGGTAAATACCAGATAAAACTCGTCCTCTTCAATCCGAAAGATAAACGCGAGTTCAAAACGCTCGACCTTGAAAACGCCGCCGACATACAGGCCGTTCCTCTTGCCAAATCCGTCGCCGTAGACGGGAGCTGCCCTGAATCCGAATGGAAAAACTCGCTTCTCTGCTCGTCTTTCTACTCTTACCATAAAGAAGGAAAATACATGGGGACATCCCCGGTCAAAACCCAGCCGCGGTTCCGCTTGATGGCCGACACGCAGAACCTATATTGCATGATGAACGTGGAAGCAGGTGCCGAGACCACGATCTATCTCTCCCCCGACAGTGATTCAACTCCGGTGAAAATAGTCATTGACCCGAACGCAAAAGCGACATCTTCAAAAGGAGACAGCGCCGGGATAGATGTAAAAAAAGGAGACAGGGACATTGAAGTGAAAATCCCGTTCTCCTCGGTCGGAATCAGTAATTCAAAACGTTTCTTCGCCAATATTGCAGTTAAAAAAGGAGACGATGTATCCTTCTGGCGGGGCAACGCAGTGTCGGTCGACAATCCCGTCGTCTACGCGGAAATGGTGACGCAGTAATATTTTCCGTACGGAAAATATTACCATACTGAGAGGATTCCCCTGAAAAAACATTTCGCATTTTCACTCTTGTCGTTTCTCCTCTCATGCGGGCTTTGCGCTGCGGACTCGCTGACGCTTGTCCCCTTGGATATTAACGACAAGCTTCTGACGCTTCTTGCGGGCAAGGATGACCCCGTGCCCGCAGGACATTTGAGATTCATCGGCAGCTTCAACGAACAAAGTTTCTCCATCCCATCCCTGAGCAACATCACCGTGAAGACCTCCTCCTGCTCTCAGATTCCGCTCAAAATCGAGGAGTCAAGCCTCATCGGGGAATTCGGTTCAACTGTTTCCCTCTGGCTCTCATTTGATGTCCCGTCTGATGAATTTTCACAGGACAAACCGCTTACGATTGAGTGGGG
Organism: Victivallis vadensis; assembly: GCA_945883805.1. Taxonomy (GTDB): domain Bacteria; phylum Verrucomicrobiota; class Lentisphaeria; order Victivallales; family GWF2-50-93; genus GWF2-50-93. The sequence continues at coordinate 4,542 of CAMCYE010000124.1, forward strand.
GAAAGATGTTTCCGCCTTGAACAGCAAAGTGAAAAGCATAAAGGTTGACATCGCCCGCGCAAACTCATACAGAACTTTCACATGGAGAAAGAAAAACGACAACTCGTCTTTCGCCACGATCGAAGTCATAGCCGACAGTGGCGCCGACTACTATTTCCTGTGGTATCTCCTCCCGATTGCAGTGATTTCCGCGGTGCTTGCAATCAGAAAGGCTCTTTGTCAAAAGAAGGGGGAATCCGCCAATTCGAAAATATGACCACGCTTTTTCCTCAACATCAAGTATGGCGTTTTCGATGAAAACGCCTCTCCGAGCCAGTTTCGGCGAAACCGGCATACTGAAAGCAGAGACATTGTCATTTACAGTAATTTTTATTGGAACTAATTGCAGATGGAGCAAAATTTACATATCCTGAAGATCTCCATTGATCCGTTCACTTCGCCGTTCATGGCGCTGCTCCTGGCATTCGTCATCAACGCCCTGAAGGATTCCGGACTGCGGAAGAACATGTCTTTCATATTTCTTTCCGCATTCATGTTCTGGCTTGTTTACAGCATCATGTCACTCCACGCCCCTACCGCCAAAATCCTCGACGGCATGAACAGCCCTCTTATTCCGGTGATAATATTCCTGATCTTTCCGGCACTTTTCCTCAAGAGGGACCGGAAATATGTTTTCTTCCTGATATTTCCGGCACTCATTTTAATTTCGGCGGTCGCTTCAGTGTTTCTGACATACATGGATATTCCTGCCGGAGAAAAGAAATTTTACTGGTTTCTTATCCCCTCCGAAATGCTTCTCGCCGGGGCGGTATCATTTCTCATTCTCATGGAACCGCTGGTGTCGCTGGGAAGATTCCGGGCGCTTGTCAGGGTCACGGCCTTCCTGATCCTGATGTATGGGGGCTTCGCACTGCGCCAGAATTACGTCGACTACACGGAAATGCTTTCACGCCGCAAAAACTACACTGCCGGAATATTAAATCTTTCCGAGACTTCGCCCGTAATGTCCGCAAAGGGTGACAGGAATTACACATACATCCCTTCGGCACCGTGCCGTTTCAGCGCCGACGGCGGGTATGTCCAAGGCTGCAACATGGAGATGACACAGAGGTTCCTGCAGTTGAATTTCCTTAAAATATCCAGAGGCGACGTCACTGAAATGCAGTTCATGTCGAAAATCATCGGGGCGATCACTTTTTTCATCGCACTGACATTCCTCTGCGCGAGATGGTTCTGCGGCTGGATCTGCCCTCTTTCATTCATAGGGGACATTGCCGACAAGGTCCGCCGGCTTCTTAGAATGCCGCACCTGAAGCCTTCGGAACCGGTGAAATTCGCCTATGTTTTTTCAGGGCTGAGCCTGTCCGGGCTCACGCTTGCGCTTGCAAAGTGCTATCCGCATATTGATGAGAACGGGAAATTCATGGGCTGCAAAATCCCGCTGTATCCGTTCTGCAAGATATGTCCCGGACAACAGGTCTGCCCGGTAATGTCTTCGGGCCTTTCGCAATATCCCGCCCTCCCCGGATGGGAATGGGTCTGGGGCGCCTACCGTATCGGAGTTGTCGTCATGCTGATTTTCTTCATTGCGAGTTTCGCAGCCGGGCGCAGGCTGTGGTGTTATTTCTGCCCGATGGGAATGATATCCGGAATCTTCAACCGCGGGGGGATGCTGGTACTCAGAAAAAACCCTGCGAAATGCAACCGCTGCGGGACATGCAACGAGGTCTGCCCGATGCACATCGACCATGTCCGCCACGAGATGAAAAATACGGATGTCAGCACCTACAACTGCCTGCTATGCCTGAAATGTGTTCAAAAATGCCCGCAGGACTCATGCCTCAGCGTCGAGTTCTCCGGCAGAAAAATCACGGAGTCAAAATTCAATGGGTAAATCAGACTTGCAATTCGACAGTGTCCACGGCCTGCCTCCTAGACAGCAGACAAATACAAATGCCGGCAAACGTATCGACGCAGTTGTCCAAGATCAGCTGAAGCGGCTTTCGCAGATCAAGGTCAGACCGCCAAATATGCCGTATTTTGAACAGCTCATGACCGAATCCGACAACAGTCCGGACAAAGTTCGCGTTGGAATCTACTGCAACATGATTCCGTACGAGCTTATAAACTCGTTCGGCGCCAGGGCTGTCAGGCTCGGATGCGGGAATCCCGCCGCCGTGCCTGTCGGAGAAGAGATAATCTCCGGCGATGTCTGCCCTGTTGTCAAAGCATCCCTGGGAATGCTGCTCACCCCCAATTCAATCGCTTCAAGATGCAATGTCTTTGTGCTTCCCACATCATGTGATGCGAAAAAGAAAATGGGGGAAATCCTTTCCGACTACAAACCGGTATTCATGCTCAACCTCCCCCCGGAGCAGAATGCAAACCTTTACCTCGACCAGACCGCAAAAGAGTTCGGACGGCTTGCGGAATTCCTGGCGAAGCACCTCGGGAGGAAACTTGACAAGGGACTATTGAAAGAAGAAATAAAACAGGCAAACAGACGCACATTCACCCTCAGGGAAATCCATAAGTTGCGAATCTCGCGCCCGGATCTGATTTCGATCAGGGATCTGTTCATGATCGTCCAGTCAAGTTTCACTGGCGTACCTCTTTCGAAATGGAATCCGGAAGCGGAAAAAATCTTGGACTGGCTTGGCAGAGAAATATCCTCCCCCGCCCCAAAAAGAAAAAGAACAAGGCTGATCCTCACCGGTGCCCCGATCCTCTGGCCTAATTTCAAAGTGCTCTCTGTGATAGAGGAAAGCGGGAGCGATATCGTCTCCGACACGCTCTGCACCGGAATCCAAAGCTGTTTCGATCCGGCGGTGGGCGACGAATCCAGCGTGAAATACATGCTCCGTTCACTTGCGATGAAATATGTTTTCGCATCAATCTGCCCGTCTTTCATTTCCCAGACAAGCAAGCTCAACAGGATTATAGACCTGGTCGCCGAGACTTCATCGAAAGGGGTCGTAAACCATGCGCTCCGCCTCTGCCAGCTGTGCGATCTCGAAAACTACAGACTGCGCCAGATAATGAAACAGCACCACATCCCCCTGCTCGATGTAAGAACGGATTACAGCCTCGAAGACACCGAACAGCTAAGGATAAGAGTAGAAGCATTCCTGGAAACACTGGAAGAACGAATTCAGTAAACCATGTTAGCTCATAGGTCATAGCTCACAGCTCATAGCTATCAGCTACGAGCTACCAGCTACCAGCTACCAGCTACCAGCTACCAGCTCATAGCTCACAGCTCATAGCTCATAGCTCATAGCTCATAGCTCATAGCTCATAGCTCATAGCTCATAGCTCATAGCTCATAGCTCATAGCTCATAGCTCATAGCTCATAGCTCATAGCTCATAGCTCATAGCTCATAGCTCATAGCTCATAGC
>CAMCYE010000125.1 GCA_945883805.1 Victivallis vadensis
AAAATTCTTATTCCCAGGATTAAGGCATATACGATGAAAGCGGGTTTATTTCCAGGAAGTTTCGATCCGGTGACAAACGGGCACATTGATGTGATCAAGAGGGCTGGAGAGCTCTTTGACAAGCTCATTGTCGCCGTAGCCGTCAATGAGTCCAAGGATGCGATGTTCACGCTTGAGGAGAGGACTGAACTTCTTAAAACGGTGTGCACCGGGATTCCGCGCTTAGAGATAATATGTTTCGAAGGTCTCCTGATAAACGCTGTAAGGACATACAGGACATCGGCGGTTGTCCGAGGACTGAGGGCCATATCCGATTTTGAATACGAATTCCAGATTGCCATGATGAACCGTGAACTGGATCCGAATTACGAGACGGTCTTCCTCATGTCGAGCCCGTCCTATTCGTTTGTAAGTTCGAGGATGATAAAGGAAATAGTGAAGCTGGGAGGGGATGTTTCACCTTTTGTCCCCCCCGCGATTGTCGAAGCCCTTAAAAGGAAGAGTAAACACGGGTGAGCCTGTCATGATAAAACTATGTGAAAACCAGATTGACTACAACGGACTGAAACTCAGCGGATATGAGAAGGCCTCCGAAATGGGACTTGACTCCGAGGGGGATTTCCTCCGTTTTCCCGATAAGGTGTTTTATGATGTCACCGCCGTCCTCGTGAATGGGGGGATAGTTGTTTCAGGCAGGATTGAGATGATCATAGGCTGCCAGTGCGTGAGATGCCTCAAGGATTATGATCTGAAGGTGTCCTGCGAAGACGTGTGCCATTTTTATGAAACCGGATCTAAATCTGAATTTGACTTGACTCCTGAGCTACGAGAAGATATTATAATATCTTTGCCGCAAAACTTTATTTGCAGTGCCGAATGCGGGGGATTGTGTCAGATTTGCGGGAAGAACAAGAACGTAACCGATTGCGGTTGCAATGTTTCCGGATTGGAAAGAAGCTGCTGGAATGAGCTTGACAAGCTTAGTTTTTCCGGTAGGAACAGGAAGAAAACAAAGACAACTGACGCACCGAAAAATAAAAAACGGGCGCGCCGGGAATAAATTTCAAGGAGAGACTTAAAATGGGTGTTCCAAAACGTAAAATGTCAAAGATGAAGAGACGCCGTCGCGTTTCTGCCAATCATTACAAAGGGGTGCAGGCCACGACTTGCACTGTATGCGGAAAGGCCGTGAAAACTCACAGAGTTTGCCCTTCCTGCGGAATTTACAAGGGAAAGCAGATAATAACGGTTTCTGAATAATGAGAATCGCTGTTGACGCAATGGGCGGAGATCACGCCCCCGAAGTTGTGATTCAGGGAACGGCTGAAGCTCTCGGGCAGTATCCTTATATGGATATTGTCCTTGTCGGCCATCTCGACATAATCACGCCCATGCTGAAAAAGCACGGGATAGCTCATCATCCGCGCCTGAGGCTTGTCCACGCCGAACAGACGGTGGCAATGGACGAGCCTTCCACCGCGGCGATAAGGAGCAAGAAAAACTCGTCGATAACTGTGTGTGCGGATCTTGTGCACAGGGGCGAGGCGGATGCGGTTGTCAGCGCCGGTCATACAGGGGCGGCAGTTGCGGCGACAAACTTCAAGATGAAATTGCTTCCAGGCGTTGACAGGGCAGGCATTGCAACTATCATGCCTTCGACGAAAGGGCGTTTCATACTGATTGATGCAGGCGCGAACATTGACTGCAAGCCGATACATCTTGCGCAATTCGCAATAATGGGTGAGATGTTCGCAAAATGTTCATTGAATATAGACAAGCCCAGGGTCGGGCTCCTCAGCGTCGGGGAAGAGGATGTCAAAGGAAATGACCTGACAAAAGGGACATTCAAAATGCTCTCGGGAATGCCAATTAATTTCATAGGTAATGTCGAGGGCAAGCTGCTTTATGAAAAAGTTGCCGACGTTGTGGTCTGCGACGGTTTTGTCGGAAATCTCGTCATCAAGTCGAGTGAAAGCCTTGCAAAGGCGTTGATGACATGGCTGAGGCAGGCTTTCACGAAGAACACGTTCCGTCAGGCGGGTGCGATACTCGCCAAGAATGCGTTCAAGGAACTTAAGGAAATATGTGATTACGAGGAATACGGGGGAGCACCCCTTCTCGGAGTCAATGGAATATGCATAATAGGACATGGAAGCTCGTCACCCAAGGCGATTAAGAATGCGATAAGGGTGGCCGGTGAATTTATAAAATTCAGGATTAACGATCATATCACTGCCAGAATAGCTGAATGTGGTGTGGCTGTTAATAAGTAGATGTTCCGTTTATCTTTAACTGATTAAGGATTTTATGGGAATAAAAATAATAGGGACCGGTTCTTATGTTCCGGAACGTGTGTTGACAAACCGCGATCTTGAAAAGATGGTGGACACGACAGACGAGTGGATACTTTCCAGGACGGGAATAGCGGAAAGAAGAATTTCTGCGGATAATGAACCCAGTTCGGAGATGGCTCTGAAAGCTTCACTGCGGGCCATTGAGATGGCCAAGATAAAGCCGGAGGACCTGGATTTGATCGTGATTGCCACAATCACCCAGGACAGGATCACTCCCAGCACCGCATGCATCCTCCAGGGAAAACTCAAGGCTAAAAATGCCGCATGCTTCGATCTTCAGGCGGCATGCACAGGATTTCTCTATTCCCTGGAAATAGTCAATGCACTGATGTCCACCAATCCCAAATACAAAAAAGCACTCATCATAGGAGTTGAAAAACTTTCCCTGATAACCGACTGGAAAGACCGCAACACATGTGTCCTCTTCGGCGACGGCGCGGGCGCAGTCATACTTGAAAAGCGGGTCGGGAAAAACGATATCGGCGGGATACTGGCAAGCAAGTTGGCGTCCAACGGCGAATTCAGTGAAATAATAAAAGTGCCCGCAGGCGGTTCTGCGATACCGACAAGTGCCGAGACCGTCAAGAAGGGTATGCATTACCTTTCGATGGAAGGGCAGGAAGTCTTCAAGCTTGCGGTGAATGAAATGGCAAAGGCGTGCCAGGATGTTCTTGCCAGGGCGAAAGTTGATATTTCCGAGGTTCGATGGCTCATTCCCCATCAGGCAAACCTGAGAATAATAAAAGCCGTTGGCAATAAACTCGGAATACCTGAGGAAAAAGTTTATATCAACGTGCACAAATACGGCAACACTTCAGCTGCATCAGTGGTCATAGCTCTTGATGAAATAGTCAGGTCCGGAAAAATGGAGCGCGGAGACTACGTACTCCTTACCGCTTTCGGAGCCGGAATCACCTGGGGCGCAAATCTGCTCCGCTGGTAGTTGCGCCAATTTCAAAACCGCCTCTTTTTAAGCTGATTGCAAAATTTGGAGTACACGCTTTAGCGTGCATAACACCTTTAATGCCAGGACATGCTAATCCGCTTAGGCGGACCAAAAAGTGAAATTCCCGAAAAACGTTTTTTTGGCATTTTTGCAATTAGCTCCTGACACATAAAACTTTCAAACGGGTCGCAACCTTGGAATTATCGTATCCCCTTGAATGACAAAATCAAAAATCTCGCATTGAATCTCGTTGCGCCCGGAATAGGTCAGTTCGGAGCCAGAAGGTGGATACGCGGATCTATCATGCTTTTAACCGGAACGGCCTGCACTCTGTGGTTCACATGGGAAGCGCTGTATCCGTTGTACCTGAATATGCAGAACGCGCTCAATGACCAAAATGTCGACTTCAAATTGTTCAACTATGGGAATATTGCACTTTCCCTCGGGCTTCTCGTTTTAATATGGGCGGTCAGTTACGCAGATTTGTTCCTGATTGAAAATGGAACTGAGAAGAAGAGACGATGACCTTAGGACACTGGTAAGTGCCAGTGCCCTTATTTCCTGTTCTTATTCCACTGTTCCCAGCGTGCCTTGTCAGTCCCGAAGTCCATCCCGCATATTTCCTTGAGCTCTTCGAGCGCAATCTGATGGATTTTGATATTTTTTGAATCCAGAACGTTTATCAGTTGGATGATGGCCTGTTTGTCAAATGATGCAATGGCCTTGACGCATACGGTGGCGGTTTCATCATTGTCCTGGAAACGGTCTGACATGCGGGCGAGTGTCGGAAGGCATGAGGGATCACCTATTTGCCTGAAGGCAATCGCCATGTTGACCGCGACGCGACGACTCCGCTCCTGTTCTGCCGCCTTAATGAGAGAAGGAAGTGATTCTGAGTCTTTGAGTTCGCCGATGATGAAAGAGGACTGCTCGCGGACAAGCATATCTTCATGACCTAGGAGCTTCCGGATCTCAGCCATGCTGGGACGTGTGACGGATGAAAGTTTAACTATGGACCGGGCCGCGACTCCTCTGACCCGGCTGTCGGAATCAGTTAGATGTCTGACCAGTTCCGGTACGGCCCTGCCGTCGCCGGATTGTCCGAGATCGTATGCGGCCGCCAGTCTGCCGTCCGGCTCATTCCCATTGAGTTTGCTAATCATGGCTTCAACCGGAGTCATCTCCTTCTTTTCGGTTTTTACTTCATAATCCATGATTTCCATGAGTTCCTTCTGGTGATCGGCGTTCAGCTTGACGACCTCTCCAGCCTTTGATACGGCTTTTGCGACCACCCCTTTTATGCCGTAGAAATCGAAAAGGCTGTCGGCCGTCCGTGAAGACTTGAGACATTCTGCGGCAGCGGTGGACACCTTCTGATCGGGGTCGGCGTAGAGCTGGATTATATCGCTCATCCTCGGGCTTTCGAACGGAATGCGTCCGGATAGGGCGCGGAGTGCGGCAATGCGCAGTTCCGGAGGGGTTTGGATGTTTTTCGCCAGTTCAATTACGGCGGGAATCTGGTCGAAGGTCCATGCTTTCTTTAACCCTTCAGCAGCTTTGAGGCGGATTGGAAGGGGAGTGTTCTCGTCCACGGCGAGAGAAGTGAGAAGGAGGGGAACGTCAATATCCGGAATTTTTTTCTTTTCCCCTATTACGGCAATTGAGTCCAAGACAGCTAGACGGACTGATTCCGGAGTCGCGTCATTGTTTGCCAGCCGGACAAGGTTGGGAAGAGCTTTTTCGTCAAGGAACTGTGCTGCGGATTTCGCAGCTCTCTCGGCGATTTCAGGTTTTTCAGATTGCGTCAGCCGGTCACGGATCAAGCGGAGCGCCTCGTTTTTTTCTTCAGTTTTTTTTATTTTCTGCTCGGACAGCAAAGAGGAAAGTTCTTTCAGCACCGTCATGCGGCGGTCCGGGTCGGCGCTCTTTATCGTCTGGGCGGCGATATCCACGTATGACGGGCGGGTGAACATGAACCATGCCACCACGATGGCGACTACGACAAGTGGGATGGCGACAACACCGGCCAGTACGGCGGGTTTCCGGCGAATTTTCCGCCATAGCCGGACGATGAACATGATTGATCTGGCTGAGACTTTACCCCCCTCGAGATAGGCATCGAGATCCGTTGCCAGCTCCATTGCGGAGCTGTAACGCTTCTCCGGGTCTTTCTCCATGCATTTCAGGATGATGTTTTGGAGATCCACCGGGATATTGGAACTTATGTTGCGTGGCGGAACCGGCTCTTGGTGGACTACCTTGGTCAGGGTGTCGAAGACTGTCTCACCGCAAAAAGGCTGAGTGCCTGTAAGTCCTTCATAAAGCAGTATTCCGATACTGTATATGTCGGAACGGTGGTCGAGGCCGTGGACCTTCCCTTTTGCCTGTTCCGGGCTCATGTAGGCGGGAGAGCCTATGACTACTCCGGTCATGGACACCAGGGACATGTTCGAACATTCCTTGGCAAGGCCGAAATCCATAAGGATGACCTGCTGGTCGCTATCCCTGATCATGATGTTTGCGGGTTTCAGGTCACGGTGTATGATCCCCTTGTCGTGCGCGGCCTGAAGTGCGAGGCATACGTCGCGTATTTTCCCTATGAATTCACGTGAGCGCAATTTCTGCACCCCGCGGCCTTCAATGAAATCCTGAAGGGAATTGCCTTCAATGAAATCCATGGTGAAAAAATACTGCCCTTCAATCTGCCCCATCTCATGAACCGGAATAATGTTCGGATGGTTGAGGTTGCCTGCGGCGCGGGCCTCCCGCATGAATCTCTTGATGGCGTTCTCGTTTGCGCCTTCGCCCTGCAGGAGCACTTTCAGTGCAAGGTCACGGCGTAAATCAGGGTCGTGGACCTTATAGACTATCCCCATGCCGCCGCGGGCTATTTCTTTTATGACTTCGAATTTACCGAATGTTTTTTTGAGGATGCCTCCCTTTGGTTGCACGGACATGCCCGTGTCGGAGGACGGCTTTTTCATTACAATCGAGGAAGACCCTACGGCAAGAGTATACCCTTTGTCAGTGCTTTTATCGGGTGCGCCGGGAACTGAGTCGGAATCTTCATATACGGCAGTTTTATCTTCAAACGCCGGTATTTCCCTTTTGGCCGAAAGGATGATCAGCGGACGGGAGCAGTTTTCACATATCAGCACCTGATCCGTGGGAAGAGAATCCGGAATGCCTTCAAGAGAGCAGTGTGGACATGCGAGTTTGACCCTGTCGACTATTTCGAGACTTCCATGGCACCGCTCGCAGGCGGGCACTTCGCCGGATTCGATTTCGTCGGCCATGTACTCCGCACCGCATTTGACGCATCTGAGTTTGAAATCGCGCATCCCCTAGTCTCCGTAATCTTTACCGACAATTTATCGTTGACACGGCATTGGATATTCGGCGGAAGTCCTTCCGCACCGGAAATACATAGAGCCGACCAGACGGTCAGCGTTCCCGGGAACGCCAAGCGTCTGCTTGGCTTAAAAAATGTGCACAAAGACTTCCGCCAGTCAAATCTAGTTTTTTTCTTTCAACCAATTTCGAACTCCCGAACCATGCCCGGTATCCTGTTCCTCGTAGCCTCTCTGTGAAGGCGGATCTGTGAATTCCCGAACTTTAGCACTCTAGAACTCTAGCACTTCCGCACTTCCGCACTTCCCCCAGTTTTCACCTGTTGATATGTGCGATTTTGGCGGGCGGAAATCCGTTGAAGACTGTGGATGATGCGATGCTGTATGCACCGATATTTTTACTGTAGAGCAGATCTCCGAGTTCAAGATTGGGAGGCAGTTCCTCGGACATGGACACCACGTCAAGGGCGTCACAGGTCGGTCCGAAGACGGTGCAGATCTGTTTAGCCCCTTTCCTGAACGATTCCAAGTGGTACTGGCAGTGATCGAACAGGATTCCTGAGAAAGTGTGATAGACACCGTCGTCAATGTAGTAGCAGAGTTTGCCGTCGCGGACTGCTTTGCCGATGATTTTTGAGACGGCGGTCGCTGCGGTCGCCACCATGAATCTGCCCGGTTCCGCCAGTATCTGGATGTCTTTCGGGAAAAGCCTGTCGAGTTCGGAGTTGATTTTTTTGGCGAGTTCGCTGAACGGCTTTACAGTATTGTCATAAGGTGCTGGGAATCCGCCGCCTATATCCAAGAGGTTCATTTTCGTGTAACCGCGAGCTTTCGCCTCGTTGAAAACGCTGGCGGCAAGGTTTATGGCCTGTACATAGTTCTCGAAATTTATGGTTTGGCTTCCCACATGAAAACTCAATCCCTCCACTGCGAGACCGGCACGATCGGCTTCGAGGATCAAATCCACCGCCTCCCCTGGTGCCGCACCGAACTTGGAGGATAGTTCGACCATCGCCCCGGTGTTGGGAACCTTGAGGCGCAACACTAGACCGGCATTGGGTGCATATTTTCTGATCTTCCTTATTTCTTCGGAGTTGTCATAGGTGACCAGTGGTTTATAGGGATCAAGTTCACGCAGCGTCTCGTTTGCCTTGATTGGGTGGGCATAGATGATCTTGTCCCATATCCAGTCCTGCCTCTCCTTGGCAGGCATGGCTTTTATGTTGTC
>CAMCYE010000126.1 GCA_945883805.1 Victivallis vadensis
CTGCCATTTTTCAGATTGAAGCAAGTTAACGGCAGGGCGGAGGCATATGGAATAAAACACAGACAGCCCTATTAGGAGGAAGACGGAGAAGAAAAGTGAAAGCAGAACGTTCGGAAATTTTCTTATCAAGGATCCTTGTTTTTTTTTGAAGATCTCCGATAGGTCTCTTTTGCTCCAGATTGCATATATCCCGCCACCGCCTATTATGATGAAGATCGCAGGTATCGCCATGAATGGGAACATCAGGAGCTGTGAGGGCGTGTGTATGAGGATCGCCTCCGAGGGATTCGATGGATTCACATAGCAGACTTCCTTGGAACCGGCTGGGAATTTATTTAGAAGCTTTTGCGCATCATTGTATTTCACGCTGCCGGCGTAATGAAGGGATACTCTGTCCGATTTATATTCCCCTCCTTTTTTTGTATATGCATAAACTGTTTTAAAGGAATATTTGGAGTGCCCGTCTTCTGTACCTTCCTCGATGTCGCTGGAGATGACCGTGCATTCGATCCTGTCCCAGAAGTACGAAGATATTTCCCTGAACACGGCGTAACCCATAAATGACAAGAAAGATGTCCCCATTGAAAAAAAAATGAATAAAAAAAGGGTGATGAAAATTTTGCCTGTGAAAGTGGCTTCTTTTATAGGCTTATCTTTGGTTTGGACTTGCGACATTAAAGTCCCCTGTCGGTTCATTTTATTTCAATAAGGTGTTGATTATTTCCGGCACTGGCCGTTTCCGTAGATTATATATTTGTAGGAGGTGAGTTCGACGAGACCCATTGGACCACGGGCGTGGATTTTATCCGTGCTGATGCCTATTTCGGCACCCATCCCGAATTCTCCGCCGTCAGTGAAACGCGTTGACGCATTGTGATAGACCGCGGCCGAATCCACCTCATTAAGGAAACGTTTTGCAGAACTCCGGTTTTCAGTCACAATCGCATCGCTGTGTTTTGAGCCGTAGAAGTTTATATGTTCAATTGCGGCGTCAAGAGTCGGCACTATTCTGATTGAAATTATCAGGTCAAGATATTCCGTTGTCCAGTCCTCTTCAGTTGCCGCCCTGGCATCTGGTATGAGTTTGCGGAATTCGCTGTCGCCGCGCATCTCCACCCCGCATTTTTTCAGCAAGGCTGCTATTTTGGGTGCGAACTTCGCAGAAATGTCTTTATGGATGAGAAGCGTCTCTGCGGCATTGCAGACGCCCGGTCTCTGGCATTTGGCATTCTCTATGATCCTGAGGGCCATATTGATGTCGGCTTCGGAATCAACATAGACGTGGCATATCCCCTTGTAGTGCTTTATGACAGGAATTGTCGAGTTTTCAACAACTGTCCGTATGAGGCTTTCACCGCCGCGGGGCATGACAAGGTCAATGTACTTGTCCATTTTCAGCATCAAATTCACCGCCGCACGGTCTGTCCAGGGAATGAGCTGGACGGCTCCGTCCGGCAGTCCCATTGCCAGTCCGGCCCGGGTAAGGCAGTGCGCCAGGGCAATATTGGAATTGATCGCCTCTTTCCCTCCGCGCAGGATGACGGCGTTTCCCGCTTTCAGGCATAGGCCTGTAGCGTCAGCTGTAACATTCGGACGGGATTCATAAATAATTGCAATTACGCCTATTGGCACCGAAACCTTGTGTATGTCCAACTCGTTCGGACGAATCCAAGATCCGAGTTCTTTGCCGACCGGATCCTCAAGTTCGGCGACCTCTCTCAGTCCGCTGGCCATCGATTTTATGATCTTGTCGGTCAGTGCAAGCCTGTCGAGCATTGCCGGGGACAGACCTGCTTTTCTCCCGAGTTCCAAGTCTTTGGCATTCTCTTTTTTCAGGTTGGCGCTTTCGGCTTCAAGCGCGTCAGCCATCGCCCTCAGGCAGTCATTCTTTTCAGAGGTTGTCATTGTCGAAAGCCTATGGGCCGCGAGTTTCGCCCTTTCCCCCATTTCAAGAAGGGTATTCCTTATTTCATCTTCCGTAAATGTCTTATTCATTGGTGCCACCTTGTTTTTATTCATCGCTTTCAGCGAAAATGATCCTGGTATGTTCGATTTATCATAGGGTAGCTTCGCAACCCTATGCTATGTTATTCATCGCCTTCGGCGAATCATTTATCATGCTTAAGAAAATATTGTGGCGAATGACGCCCATGTTCTTAATTATTCCGTGGAGCGGATGAATATTATAGCATAGGGTTGCCCGAAAGGGCTACCCTATGTATTATCATTTCAAACAAAATATTCGCTGAAAGCGATAAATAAAACAGAAAAAATATCAGCACAGTACAAGATTATTCCTGTGGACGATCTCCTCGTCGCCAGCATAGCCGAGAATGGAACTGATATCAGCGCTTTTCCTGCCGAAGATTTTTCCGATTTCCTTATCGCTGTAATTCGACAGGCCTTTTGCGATTGCGGTGCCGTCCTTGTTGCAGATTGTAACCGTGTCCCCACGGTTGAAGCTCCCGTCCGTTCCCGTAATTCCGGAAGGAAGGAGGCTTCCGCCCTTTTTTGAAAGCGCCTTTGCGGCTCCATCGTCAACGATGATCATTCCTGAAGATTTTGAGAAGAATGACAGCCAGCGTTTCTTGGAATCCATCTGTTTTTCGGAAACTGGCAGGAACAGGGTTCCCACGTCCTCGGCATTGATTATTTTAATAAGGATTTCAGGATCTTTGCCGTCCGCGATCCAGAGGTATTCTCCGGATTTTATCACAGTTTCTGCAGCATTCAGTTTTGATGACATTCCACCTGTCGAGAAAGCGCTGTCATCCGTGCCTGTCGCCATCTTCTTTATATCATCCGAGAGATTTGAGACGACGGATATCCGTTTGTCGAGCTTGCCGTTTTTCAGGGAATGGAGACCGTCAACCATTGTAAGCAGTACGGTGAGTTCCGAACGCGTCATTGTGGCGATAAGTGCGGCGAGCCTGTCGTTGTCGCCGAATTTCAGTTCATCCACAGAAACAGAGTCGTTCTCATTGATGATAGGAAGGATATTTTCGTTCCAGAGCGAGTAAATGCAGTTGAGGACGTTGAGGTGGCGTTCGCGGTCCTGTATGTCGGCGGCGGTCAGCAGAAGCTGTGCGGCGTGGAATCCGAACTTCCTGCACTCCGCTTCATACAGCGACATCAGTTTGCTTTGTCCGACGGCGGCAAGCGCCTGTATTTCTGAAAGTTTTTTAGGTCTTGCAGTAATTCCGAGGGTTTTCATCCCGAGTCCGACTGCGCCCGATGATACGAGAAGGACATTGTATTTCTTCTCGCGGAGTTTCGCTATCTGGGATATCAGTACGGCTATCATGGAATTGTCGGTGAGCAGCCGTGTCCCGACCTTGATGATGATGCTCGACGCTTTTTTCACGGCTTTCTGTCTGGATGCGATATTCATTGTTTCCCCAATTTAATCTCAAAGGGAATGGTTTTTTCCTTTAAGTCCAACCAGTAATTTATTTTCACAACCGCTTTCTTTCCGTTTGCGTTGCCCATGGAATAGGTCCTGCTGTCGTCCCTGCCAAACCAGCTGCTTCCTTTCTCCTCTTTCCCGTCCACGGTGAACAAGATGACTGATATGGAATCCAGCGGCCCCTGTACCTTGAGCCTCATCGCCTTGTCATCCCCGCCCATGTTGAGTATGTTCGCTTCAGCCTTTGGATTGGCGGTGACCGTGAAGGGACCTATTTTCTGCGAATCGCCCTTCGCGAATTCCAGCTCTTTCGTGACAGCGGTCTCAAGCTTGCTGCTGGTCAGGGCGGTTATCTGCCCCTTGATCTGCACGTCCTCGAGCGTACCGAAAATGTTTTCACCCGACTCTATGCTGAAGAAGGCCCTTTTGCCGTCCTCGGTGGCTTTCGGGAAGGAGCCCATCTTGTAGTTTGCCTTGCCGCCCCTTGCTTTCGATATGTCCTGCCCGTCCTTTGTCTTGATGTACTCAATGGAAAGACTGTCCTTTTTGAAGGCGTTCATATCCTTTCCGTTTACCATCAGGAATATCTTGAACCCGGGCTCGTAACCCATCGGCTTTTCCCCGAATTTCAACTCTTCCGTCACGGGCGCGCACTCCTGTGCCATGATCGGCTTGACAGTGAAATCCTGGGCCTTGACTGAACAGGTCATGACAAGAACCGTGATAATGAACAACCGCTTCATAAATCCTCCTTGTTTTATATGTGCATTAATGTGTAAACATACATGATATTGAATATGAAATCAAAATTATAAACGTGAATGATTTTAGATAAATTACCTGCTAGGGAATTAACGTTTGTTTATTGTCCCTGATAATACTATAGTTTTTCAGATTAAAAAATTTTATTTTTTTATCTGAAAAACCATTAAATGAAGCCGGGAAAGTTCATGGAGCCGATCGAAAAATTAAAGATATTGTCGGAGGATTCGCAGTACGACCTTGCCTGTGCATGCGGAACCCGCAATGACGACAGGCGTCACCGCGGCGGGGACGGGAAGTGGCTTTATCCTGTGGCATTGCCCAGTGGCGGTTATTCCGTCATGCTGAAGACTCTGCTTTCCAATGCCTGTTCCAATGACTGCAAATACTGTCCGCTCAGGCATGATTCGAATATTCGCAGATGTACCCTTCAGCCGGAGGAGATCGCGAAAGTGTTCATGGAATATCTTGAGAGTGGGAGAGTTTTCGGGCTTTTCCTCAGCTCGGGAGTGATTGACAATCCGGATTTCACGATGCAGAGCTTGAACGACACTGCAAGAGTCATCCGCAGGAAATACGGATTCAGGGGATACATACATCTTAAAATCATACCCGGAGCTTCTGATGCCGCAGTCGAGGAGGCCGTTTCCATCGCCAGCGCCGTCTCCCTCAACATTGAAACACCCGGCGAAAAACACTTCAAGCTCCTTTCCGAAAAGAAGAATTACCTGAACGACATTATCCGCCCGATAAAACTAATGAGCAAGTTGACGGAAAAAGGCCGGAAATTCTCCAGAGTGAAATGCACCACGCAGTTCATTGTCGGTGCCTCCGACGAAAAAGACAGAGAGATTGTCGATTACATGAAAGGGCTCTACGACAGGCTTAATTTTGACAGGGTTTATTTTTCCGCATATCAGCAGGGGCTCGGTCATCCGTCCATTCCAGGTGAGAAGAAAGAGCTTTTCCGCAGCGATGAGGTGTTCGTACGCGAACATCGTCTTTACCAGGTCGATTTCCTTCTCCGGAAGTACGGGTTCCAGAAATCTGACATAGTTTTCGACAGTTCCGGGAATCTGAGTCTCGACAAGGATCCTAAGGAGATTTGGGCGGACAGTCATCCTGAATATTTCCCGGTGAAAATAAACAGCGCCGACCGCGAATCCCTCCTTCGCGTTCCCGGTCTGGGTCCGGAAAGGGTTTCAAATATCCTGAAAGTCAGGAGGGATTCAAAGATAAGGGATTTGCTGACTCTGAAAATCAGAGGGAAAACTCTCGCTAAATCCAGACGGTTTGTGTCTTTCGAGTAGACAAGCCAATTTCAAAACTCAAGAAACGGTCGTGACCTGCCTTCGCTAAGATGCTACGGCAAGGCACGCAAGCACGACCCTCCATCCGCCTAGGCGGATAAAACATGGAGGGCGAGGCTTGTCCGAGCCGCAGTTTTGAAATTACCTCAGACAAGTATGTCGGGTTTTAACCCGACGGATAATAGGCGTTTTACCCCAGTCATTCGACGGGGCAGAGAAAACCGCCTTACTTTTTTGAGTGCAGAATAACTGATTTTTTATGGAAGCTACAATTTCGCCTTCAATGCGTTTGCGACTTCCGCGTCGGTGAGTTTAAAAATCAGGATCGAGTAGCCTATGTTGTCGTCGGGATTGCGTGTCTCGAGATATTTTGCGAGTTTCGCAAAACGGAGGAGCTGATAAAGGCGGTAGCGGCTGACCCAGTATTGATTCCCTTTTGCTGACATGAATTCGCTGAACTTCTGCCGGTTCCCCATTGACTTGAAGAAATCTTTCATTTCCATGTCTAGCCGCCCATAGAGATTTTCATTGATATCCATGTTTTCGGGATTGCCCGGATTAAGAAGTTCCGGCAGGTACAGTAGGGGAAGCATTGTGGCGCTGATACAGTATATGCCTCCTTCAAGCTCGAAGGGGATTTCCCCCTCCTGACCGTAATAGCTTGGAAGTTTTTTCACGCCCGGAGCATAATAGTCAATGCCCGCGATTCCGAAATAGGATACATAGACCTCCGTTTTTTTCTGATTCAGAAGACCGTTGCTTTTCAGCCATTTGCCAAGCCCTTTAAGATCCTGCCCCCAGTCGAGGGAACTGTCAACCAAATGCCTGTATCCATTCTTTGGTCCTCCGGCAATCTGGTTGAAATACGCCAGGTAGTGCGGCCAGATGCCGAATGATTCCGCCATGAACCACAAGATGAAAAATCCTGCGGCAGCCTTCAGGTGTCCGGAAGCTTTTTTCAGAAGGGCGAATCCCCCGCCGGCCAGTATGTAGGCGGCAGGATAAAGCAGGAGGACGTGGCGGTGTCCGATACTCATATTGCTTGTCACTGCGAATATCGCATAAACTGAAATAAGGGTTATTAGAGGAGTATGCGGGTAAAGTTTCGCCATGATTGGACCGGACGGTATTTTTCGGATTTTTTTAAGTGACAGGAAGAGGATGATCAGGAAAATCCCAAGCAGTGGCAACGGGGTCTTGACAAGGCATGCGTAAGGGAAGAAAGACCGGAAGCCGGTGAGACTGTATTCGCCGTTAAGCCAACTGTAGCGGAATTCCGATTTTTTCAGGACGAACTGGAAACCGAAGAGATAGGCTTCAGGAAGAAGATGATGCTGTCTCGAGAAATCAATGACTTTTCCGGGCAGTCCTGTGTCCCTGCTGATTTCCTGCCAGTTCTGTTCCATGATTTCATTGCCGCCGATTTTATCATTGATCATGGAATATCTGAATCCGAAGGACATCCAGATGAAGAACACAATCACGATTACATTTATCATTCCTGCAAGAAGAAATGCGGAAAGCTGGGAGGACTGTGCCCTGAGTTTGAAAATCCTGCCCGGAATTACGACTTCAAGTTCGGGGCAGTCCCTGAGGCGCACCGCAATCATGATCAGGTACATCGGGATTATCATCGGGGCCGACATTTTTGACAGGAAAAGCATTGAAAGGCAGAATGATGAAAGCAGAAGTCTCGCAACTGTTATTCTCTGGAGCATGTGCCAGACTGCCCATGCCGAGGCTATGAATCCCAGTGCCGCGGCAATGTCGGAAGTCACAAGGCGGGCATGGGCGAGAACTGTCGGACAGAATGCATAGAGAATCAATGAAAATGCCGCACCGCCGGGTCCGAACAGCTTCCGTGACCAGAAATATACGACCAGTCCGAGACTCAGGCTCAGGAGGACGATCATTGTCTTGCCGAGCATGAATATCCTGTCCGGATCATTCCCTTTCTTATAAAGGAAGTCGTAGGCGGTGAGCCATTCATTTGCCTCGATGGATGGATTTTCCGTATAAACCGGGAGATTGATTTTTCCCTCAAATAAAAGGGGGATTGCCGCCAGGCGTTGCGGGAGATTGCCGTTTTCCGGATTGATGCGGTAATCGTCAAACTTCCAGTAAGATAATCCGCCTGTAATGTGAACTGTTTCGTCGAAAGTCGCCGATTCCTGGGTCAGGCTGGTGAAAGCCAGGAAAAAATGCATGGACAGAAGAAATGCGACAAGGCACAATTCCGG
>CAMCYE010000127.1 GCA_945883805.1 Victivallis vadensis
TAACGCTTTTAACGCTTTTAACGCTTTTAACGCTTTTAACGCTTTTAACGCTTTTAACGCTTTTAACGCTTTTAACGCTTTTAACGCTTTTAACGCTTTTAACGCTTTTAACGCTTTTAACGAATTGAACGTCTTTAACGATCCTGATCTAAAGGTATTGAAAAATGCATGAGCCTAATACACTGAAATATAGGAAATTCAGCGGTTTCTTCCTACGGGAAATCCGCGGGGGAAAATACTGTCCCGGGAAAAGACTTCCTTCAGAACGCGAACTGGCAAGACGTTATAATCTTTCTCACATGACCGTGAACAAGGCCCTCAACGGCTTGGTGGCGACAGGCTGTCTGGAACGCAGACAGGGAGACGGCACTTACGTGAAGGAGCATGGTTTGCCGAAAACCGCATGTCTTGTTCTCGATTACAAAGATGACATACACGCCCCCTTTCCCTACATCATGCAGAAAACCCTGTTTGATGCCGGTTTTATAGTAACCGTTTTCGACACTCTGAGGATGTCAAAAAAACCGTCCTTGCTGGAAGCCTACCTGGAGAATCCCCCTGAGCTTCTGATTTTCGACGGATGGGTGAATTTTCCATTCGCGCTGTTGAAACATGTTCCTGAAACAACCAGGAAAATAATCTTCCACCGGTGCGAAGTAAAACCTGTCTTTGACGCTTCCTATGTGCTGACTGATACGGAGAAATGTGGCTATATGGCGATAAGGCAGCTTGTCCTTTCCGGAAAACAGCGGCTAGGAATCGTGTCCGAGGTTTCGGAGAACGAATACGCTCAGGCAAATCTTTTCAAAAAAGGCTGCAAAAGGGCACTGTCGGAATTCAAAATAAAAAATGCCATGTTCTTGGAAAGCAGACCAATACGGGGTCATGAAGAAGCGTCCATCCCTAAAAATGATATCCTGAAAATACTAAAAGGGGAAAATCGCCGCGATGGAATTCTAGCGTGGATGGACGCGGAACTTATACCGTTCATCACGGAAGCAAATGAGTTGGGAATCTCGGTTCCGGAACAGCTTTCCCTGATAGGCGGATACAACACTCCATGGGCCGACTATCATAAACTGACATCCGCAGACATCCAGCCGGATAAGATTGCTGAAAACATAACAACAGTTTTGAATTCAAAGAAAAATGTCACGGTCATGATTGAACCGAAAATGATCTTCAGGGAATCGTGTCCACAGGCAAGAGAGGTATACTCTGCACGGTTGAAAATTTAACATATATTGCAAGAGCTTAAGATATTTAATTTCAGCGCAAGCACAGGAAGGGAACTGATAATGAAAGTGATTGTTTTTGGCGGAACAGGATGGGTGGGGCATAAGATAGCTCTGCAATTTGCCGATTACGGCTACGACGTTACGATTTGCAGCCGTGGCCGAAAAACTATTTTCAGTAAAAACGTGGCATCCCTGAAATCGATCAGGGCGGATAAAGAAGTCGAATCTGAAGTCAAGAAAATTTTTGAAACCAAATTTGCCCTGGTCATAGATTCGGTTCCGACAGAAAATTCAATCGGACACATACGTAAATACGCCCGCGGCATGAAGCAGTATATCCATTGCAGTTCAACCGGCGGGTATGCACCTTTGCCGGTCATCCCATGTGATGAAACTGCACCGTACACCGGGTTCAAGTTCGGTGGCGGATGGACCGCCAAAGCGAGATACGACGCATTGGCCATGGACCTCTTCAACAAAGAAGGTTTTCCGGCAACGGTCATCCGTCCATGTTATATTACCGGCCCGGGGATGCTGCCATTGGATAATTTAGGTGACCGCCGGGCGGACTTCATTCCTGACATCATGAACAACGTGCCGCTTGACCTGCCGGACAACGGATTGGCGCTGCTTCAGCCGATTCATGTGGATGACCTGGCACATTCATTCCTGCTCGCGGCCGAAGCGACACGCAGTATCGGACAGATTTACAATATCTGTCTGGAAAAAGCGGTTACCCTGAACAGATATCTTGAGATCAATGCCGCAGCGTTTGACACGGCGCCGACCATCAACCATGTTCCGCTGGAGGAAATGCTCAAGAAATACGGGGACAGGATTAACCAGGTGGGACTGCGCTTCATGGCGGCTCACATGTGCTTTGACATTTCAAAGGCCAAGGAACAGCTTGGATATTGTCCGGAATACAGTACGGAGGAAGCCATCGGGGAAACGGCCCTCTGGGCTGCAAATAAACAAAGTATCATAACAAAACTTTTAGGAGAGGTACAATGAGTAAAACTATTTATGCCGGTGTCAGCAAAATCGAGATAACATGTGAAGAAGGAGGAACTTATGATGCTTTGCTTTCTGAAAAAGCGAAAAAACATATTCCAATAGAATATTTAGGCACCACCTTGAAAATAGACGATCCCCTCTTTGCCAGAGTTCTGGTTTTAGATGATGGTCTTGGCAAAATT
Organism: Victivallis vadensis; assembly: GCA_945883805.1. GTDB lineage: Bacteria > Verrucomicrobiota > Lentisphaeria > Victivallales > GWF2-50-93 > GWF2-50-93. The sequence goes on from CAMCYE010000127.1 coordinate 2,438, forward strand.
GTTCTGGTAACCATGGATGTCACTGCGATAGGAGCCAGAACAATCAGTCAGAACATCCTGAGTGACAGTGCTGATGATTTCATGCCTGATTTGCGGAAACAAATTGAAAAAGAATTCAATATTCCCGGCTGTCGGGTGAGTGTGAGCGCCTCTCATACGCATCAGGCGCCACGCATGCTTTGTGATGACGACGCTCAAATTGCCAGAATTCTTGGTGCGATAAGAACAGCCCTGCAGAATATGGTTCCTGTCACTATTGGAGTTGGTTCCGGTTTTGAAGATACAATTACATTCAACAGGACCCTCATGTTGAAAAACGGGACAGACCATACATTGAGCCCGTTTCCTCCCGAAGATGAAATTGAGCGCCTGCGACCTGTTGATCCTGAAATCGGCATCCTCAGAATAGATAAGTTGGATGGCAGCCCCTTTGCCGTAATTTATAATTTTGGCTGCCACCTTTTACTTGGTTCACCTAAAAGAAACAGCGGGCATATAACCGCCGATCATGTCGGAGTCACATTGAAATATCTGGAAGATAATCTGGGAGGCGGGACGATGGCCTTCTTTCTCCAGGGCTCAGGCGGCGATGTTAATGAGATATTCAATTATGATTTGGATAAGCGTCACCGCACTGTTGATTTCGGGACAACCTTAGGTGAAAGTGTATTGAAAGGCTATCGGAAAATATCCACTGGTCCGGCTGAGATTAAAGTGGTCTGCAAAAATATTGCATTTCCTTTCAGGAAAGATATTCCTAATATCATCTCGGCAATAAAGGATGAACAGGCCATGCTGATGGCATCTTTGAATACTTCTTATGCCTACTTATTGAGTTTCAAGGAGTTTTTGCCGCTCTATCTGCAATATTCCCTGAATCCGGATTATCCGTCTCATTTGTCACTTCGCTATTTGAGGGCGGCTGAATGCGGGGATAAAAGTATTAAAGAAAAAGATGACCGCAACAGGCTGGAGATTAAAAAGTACCTTGACCGTATCAGGACAATGGAAAAAATGACCCGAAATGAATTGAAGATTTCCATGCTGAAAAAACATCAGGAAGTCATTGATGAAATCGGCACAGCCACAATTCCAGCGGAAATCAAGGGAATAAAAATAGGTGATTGCGTATATATAGCCACCCCCATGGAAATGCTTGTAGAAGTGGGATTTAATGTGAAAAAAATGTCCCCCTTCAAGTATACTTATATCGCTTCAATATCAAATGGATATCTTCATTATGCCCCGCCCGCTTCATATTATCGCCGAGGCGGTTATGAAGTTTCCGAATGCCTGCTGGCGCCGGAATGGGAGAATATTTTCTACAATGTTGTCAAGGATATATTTACTGAGCTGGAAAAATAAGGGCAGTGCTGGGAAATTTCCGTACAGTATCGGACAGATTTACAATATCTGCCTGGAAAAAGCGGTTACACTGAACAGATATCTTGAGGTAATTGCAAAACTCGCGTTTTGCGAGAAGTCAGGAGACGTCCGTTGCGGCTGACAAAATTCAGAACGAAATTCAAACTCAAACCTGGATTTGTTCCCTCCTAAAACTTGCCTTGAAGCAGGTCGGGGTTCAACCCGACAAAGAGTTGGCGGTTTACCCCAGTCATTCGACGGGGCAGAGAAAACCGCCCTACTTTTGAAATTGGCTCCATCGAGTTATCCGCCCGATCTGAGAAAAAGTCAAATTTTAAAACGAACCAAAGGGGATGCTGGCTCTTCAGAGCAGTCCCCTGCACAGGAGAGACGCAATAACGGTGACATCTTCGGTGTTGAACACTTTTCCAATGGATGAATCGTACAGGAGGTCTGCGGACGGCGGCATTTCCTCATCGCCACAGTAATAGACGAGCGTCACGTGAATCTTTCCGATTGCGTGAATTACCGCCCCGACATCACCCGGACATGTCTCCCTCCATTCAAAGCGGCTGAGATTCTTTTTCAGAAGAACGGCATCATTTTTTATCCTGGAGATCAGGATGTTGACACTTCTTGACTTGTAGGGTTCAAGATAAAACCGCCCTCCGGGCAATTCCCTGAAACTTATCAATTTCTCGGTTTCGGAAAATTTTTCTTCAAACATCAGATAATGCAGGATAATGATCTTCAAGTCGGGCTTCACCGGCTGCCCGGTCTTTTGATTTACGATATCGAAGTTCTTCAGATTGACAGCGCATTCGGAACCGAATGCCCGAATCAAAACCGTGCCGGCATCAGAAAAAGTGAATCCCAGATTTTCCGCCCGTGCAGACAGGTCAGCGTTTGCGAGTTTCGCAACCGCAAGCCTTATCGCCTCATTCTGTCCTTCTGTCTTCGACATTTGTAAAGATAATCCGGAGGCGGTTTTTCTCAAGGTAACCTCTAGCAATACGGAGAATAAATCCGGGCATAGATGTTTCCAGATTGAAAACGGACACAAACAAATGGATATTACCCGCGCCAAAAGACAATTTACGGGCTGTCGCCTTCTAAAATGAAACATCGGAGAGAATAAATGGGTTCACATCTCAGGAATCTGGGTCTGCTTCTATTTTCCGCCACATTGCTGTTTTCAATTTCGGGATGCGCCCTGATTGAACTGCCGTTCACGGTGACCGGGGAGGTCATTGGAGACACCGGTGAAATTGTTGCCGAAGTGGGGGAGGCCCTTTGAAAATACTCGCCGCAACAAACAACAAACATAAAGTCGGGGAATTCCGGAACATATTGAAAGATACCGGAGTCCAGATTATCTCCCAGGAGGAACTCGGCAGGGAATTGCCGGATATTCCCGAAGACGGAGAGACATTCGAGGAGAATGCCGAAATCAAGGCTCTGGGATTTGCGAAATTCGCAGATCTGACCGTAATCGCCGACGACTCCGGACTCGAAATAAAGGCTCTCAACGGCGCACCGGGCATCTATTCCGCAAGATATGCGGAAACAAATGAAAAACGGATAGGGAGAGTGCTGAAGGAACTGGAAGAAGTGAATCGGAGAATCGGTGAATCGGAGAATCGGAGCTCTAATCCAGGGATAAATAATGAATTTCCCAACTGGCGACTGACGACTGACGACTTGCGACTTACGCCCCGAGAAGACCGGGCCGCCCGTTTCGTGTGTGTCATTGCACTCGCCAATCCGGAAAAAGTCATTATGACATTCCGTGGCGAAGTTTACGGGAGAATAGGGTATGAACCGAAGGGAAGTGGCGGATTCGGTTATGACCCCGTCTTCATTCCGGACGGTTATGACAAGACATTTGCGGAACTGGGCTCCGACATAAAAGACAAAATAAGCCACAGGGCGAACGCGTTGAAGAAACTGAATGAATACCTGATACGGAGAAGTTCTAAAGTTCGGAAATGCGAAAGTTCTAAAGTTGTTTACCTTAAAACTTAACAATGAATTTAAGCAATATCATGAGAATATTCAGATTAAAGAAACGAAATTATTTCTTTTTCCCTTTTTCGGTTATAATTCTGTCATCTGTTTTTATGACAGAATTATCGGCTGACGATCTGCGGCGGAAAATAAATTTTTCCAGGCCGTCCGAACCCGGCAACGTGCTGTTCTGCACCGTCGAGACGGAAGCCGTTTCCACCACGGTGCTGACGTCCGCTGACGGGAGCAAGTCTGAGAAAAAGTCGACAAACAGGATGTCGCTTGAGGGAATCATGACCGTCAAGACCGTCACCGATTATGGGCGTCCCGCCACGATCGAGTTCAAAGTTGACAAGGTGAAAGGGGAAATCAACGGACAGGATGTAAAATTCGCCTCGCTGAAAAAGACCCTTGGGATTAATCTCGAAAGCGCACCGTGCGAATTCCGCATAAAGGACGGTAAGGACGAAATAGGCAAAAATGAAATCCTTCTTCTTTCCCTTGTGTTCAGGAAAACAAAGAGGGAGACCCTTTCCGATTTCATAGGCACGGACAATGAAGTAATGGTCGGGGATTCATGGAAAACACCTTCGTCCCCGCTTGAGAACGAATTTGCAAAACGTGGCATTGCGCCAGGAGATCTGGCGATTTCCGGTGATGTGACAATTGCCGACAAAGGGGAGCTTCGCGGATTTAACTGCTGGATGTTTGACGTGAAACTCAAAGCTGAAAAGGGAGATGAGTTTAAATTTGAATTCAAAGCCGAAGTTTTTCTGCCCGACGATGAAAAAACAGGTGCCGTGAAGATATCCCGATTCAGCTCGGAGAAAGTGGTGAAGAGGATCACCGACAAGAATAACCCCGTCATGCCAGACATAAAAGAGGCATGCATAACAATAACCGACAAAATGAATTTGCTGATGCTCCCACGGAGGGAAAATAAAAATGAAAAGAAATAAGATACTGTTTATCGAGCCTTTTTCAGGTGTGGCAGGCGATATGTTTGCCGCCGCACTGCTCGGTCTCGGCGCGGATGTCCCCGCTTTCTGGAAGGGAATAAAAAGCCTGCCACTGGAGGAAAAACCGGAAATCTCCCTCACCGGAGTGATCCGGAACGGAATCGCCGCCAGACATTTCAACGTCAAACTGAAACACGGACATGAACACGGGCATCATCATCATCATCATCAGCACCGGACTTTGGATGAAATAGAAAAGATGATAATGTCTGCACGCGCCCTTTCCGCCCAGGTCAGGAAGAAGGCTGTGGCTGTTTTCAGAATACTTGCCAAAGCCGAAGCGAAAATCCACGGGTCTGAAATGAAGCATGTCCATTTCCATGAAGTGGGGGCTGCGGATGCGATCATAGACATTGTCAGTGCAATGCTGTGTCTGGAAATCCTGGATATCGACAAAGTCATTTCAGCGCCGGTGGCGCTTGGCTCTGGAACCGTGCGGACTTCTCACGGCGTTCTTCCAATTCCGGCTCCAGCCACGGCGGAGCTTCTAAAAGGATGTCCGACCATGCACGGGAATATTCAATTTGAACTTACAACTCCGACCGGCGCGGCAATTCTGTCGGCGATCGTTGACGAATGGGGGGTTCCTCCGGCGGGAAAAATCACAGCGACATCCTACGGCGCAGGAACAAAGGACTTTAAAGAACAGGCAAATGTCCTGAGGGCTTCGATTATCGACGGCGGTTTAATCACTGAAAAAAAGGGAAGTACCGTAGCGGTCATCGAATGCAATATTGACGATATGCCCGGTGAGGCGTTCACACATGTCGGCGACGGACTGCTCGGAATGGGAGCCCTGGACTATGCACTTATCCCTGTCATGATGAAGAAAGGGCGTCC
>CAMCYE010000128.1 GCA_945883805.1 Victivallis vadensis
TCCGCCATATCGCATATATTGATGCTGGAATAACTGGGGGTCGCAATGAAATTGTATCTTGGTATTGACAGCGGTACGCAGAGTCTCAAGGCGATAATTATTGATATTGACAACGGTGAGATTGTCGCATCCGCCTCGGTGAATTTCTCTACCGAGCTTTCCTCGTACAGATGCCCTAACGGTGTTCTTCCGAATGCGGATACGCTTGTAAAACATTCAAATCCGCTCATGTGGCTTGAAGCTCTAGACCTTGTCCTGGAGAAACTCAAATCAGCGAATGCCCCGCTCGACATGGTTCTGGGGATAAGCGGTTCCAGTCAACAGCACGGTTCGGTTTATCTGAATGGCAGATTTACAGGAATACTTGACGCCCTGAATCCAGCGTTCTCACTTGCCGCACAGATAGAACCTGCGCTTTCAAGAAAAACTTCCCCGACATGGATGGACAGTTCGACGAGTGCCGAATGCGGGGAGATAAGCTTGGCAGTGGGCGCGAAGAGACTTCAGGAAATCACGGGTTCGCCGGCGATTGAACGTTTTACGGGGCCGCAGATCCGCAAGTTTTGGAAAACACAGCCTGAAGATTACAGGAGAACAGAGTATATACATCTGGTAAGTTCTTTCATGGCGTCAGTCCTGTGCGGCGAGAACGCCCCGATTGATTTCGGGGACGGAGCTGGCATGAATCTGCTGAATCTCAAGGATCTCGTCTGGGATTTCAATATCGCTGAGGCGACCGCCCCCGGGCTTATCAATAAACTTCCTCCCGCAGCGCCATCGAGTGAACTTGCCGGACTCCTTGCCCCGTATTTCAAAAAATACGGATTTAAGGACGAGGTTCCGGTGACTGTCTGGTCAGGCGACAATCCATGCAGTCTCATAGGTGTCGGCGCAGGAGAGACAGGAACCGCAGTGATCAGCTTGGGCACTAGCGACACGTTTTTTGCCGCAATGTCGTCACCGCATACGGATCCGCAGGGATACGGACATGTCTTGGGAAATCCCTTCGGCGGCTATATGAGCCTCATATGTTTCAAAAACGGTTCCCTTGCCCGTGAAAATGTGAAGGATGAATGCGGTGCCGACTGGGATGCCTTTGAAAGGGCCTTTTCGGAAACCGTGCCCGGTAACGGCGGCAACATCATGCTTCCGTATTTTGTTCCTGAAATAACTCCTCTGGTGTTGAAGAAGGGGGTTCGTTATTCAGGCACCGAAGACTTCTGCGGCGGAAACGCGCCGTCATCGGTCAAAATACGGGCGGTTGTCGAGTCGCAGGTTCTCAGCATGAAACTGCACTCCAGATGGATCGGTGGGAAATTCATCCGGATAAGAGTGACCGGCGGAGCTTCCAGGAGTCGCGGGATATGCCAGATTATAGCAGATGTGTTCCAATCCAGGGTCGAGAAAATATCCGTCGCGGATTCGGCCACTCTTGGCGCTGCCCTTCGCGCCGCCTCTGCAATGGATTATTTCAGGCGCAACGAGATATGTGCGAAGTTCGCAGTTGTCTCGGAGACGATAGAGCCGGACAAGGCAACTGCGGGAATATACGATGACATGCTTGTGAAATTCGCAGAACTGGAAAAGAAATGACGCTGGGAAAAGGGAAACATTTTCCGGGAAAGTTTTTTTTGCCGACGGTAATCGTACTGGCTGTTCTGGTATTGCTCCGGATATGCATTCCGATATACATAGAGAACGGCCTGTGCGGCAAGCTTAAAGATATCCTCGGGGTTGATAGCGTGAAATGCGAGGTCCGCAGTCTGGGTTTCTCCCATCTTGACTTGTCGGATATCAAGATCGGCGAATCGGAAACGCCATTTTTGACAATTGACACCGTCAGGATCGATTATCCCCTCTTTGGTCTTATTGACAGGAGGATCAGTGTTTCGGGTCTTGCCTGCAATGCCGGATACGGAGACGGCGGATTCATGATTCCAGGTTTGGATCTGCGGAATTTCAGATCGGAAAAAGACAGCGGCGGAAAATCCTCCGCCCAGAGTATTCCCGGCATAATAAGTTCCATTGCAGTCAGGAGTTCTTCCATAAGGATAAATTGGGACGGCAGACAGCATATAATCCCTTTTGAAATGAGTGTCAGTCTTCTGCCTGCGGGTTTGCGCACCGCAAAAAAGCCGGAATACGCACTGACCATGAACATTTATCCCCGAAGCGAGTCTTTCACCATAAGTGGCGGTTTTGACTCCAAGCTGAAAAAGGCGTCCTTTGATTCCAGCGGTTCGAATATCAGTCTTTCAAGATTTCAGGATTTTACAGACAAGATTAAAGGCCTGAAGATTTCCGGAGTGGCGGACTTCGACTCGGCAGTTGATTATCCTTCCGGAAACCTGGGGCTTAAAATCAGGCTTTCAGATTTGGACATGCAATACAATGCGGTCAAAATCGTCAATTCGACCGAGGCTTCCGGAAAACAGATTCCATTTGTCCTTCAGCTCGTGAAAAAGAAGGATATTGTCGCATTTTCGTTCAATGCATTCAGGGTTGATTCCCCTTTCCCCTTTGATGTCTGCATGGATACGGCAGGAGGGGAAATGCGAATTTCGCAGGACGGTGCGGTGAGTGTCGGTGCGGAAATAAAAACTGTGATAGACAAGGGGCAGTTCAACGGCAGATTCGAAACGGCATCAATGAAACTTTCTGAATCGGAGAGTTTTGCATTTCGCTTTGATGCCGAAGCGGACAGGGATGGCGCGTGGAAATTTGACTTTGAGGCTGTTCCGGACAAGTTCAGCGCCGTAGGGATGGAGGGAGCTTCACAGTCTTTAAAATGCAGGCCGGCAATGTTTTCCGTTTCCGGTAGCGGAGGGAAAAATGCAACCGTCATTAATTACGGGCTTAATATATCCGAGATTGAGTGGAGGGAAAAAGGCGGAGCCTCAGTTTTATTGCCAGGTGTTGAAATTTCGGGAGACATAAAACTCATGGCGGCGCAACTTGAATCTTCAATAAGGTTGCATGCGGACAAACTCTGCGCCGGTACGTTGAAAGTTGAAAACATAGACCTGTTGCTTCCACTGCAGGTGCCGTATCCGTCCGAAAACTCATCCTCGGAAAAACCGGGAACCGGGTTTTTGAAAACGGGGATGATGACAATCGGTGGCGGAAGCAGTCTGGGCAGCTTTGACGCGAAGTTTGCACAGGATGAGTTGTCATGGAGGGTCAATGGTGTTTTCAAGACAGGTTTTGAAAATCTGGGAATCGATATTTCCGGAAAGGCGGGACTGGACGATGTGAAAGGGTTCCTTTATAATTTGGATTTCAGTATTCCGGAATCTTCCGAAAAGATTGCGGTTGATTTCGGGAAGTTCAATCAGGATTTTTCCGGCATCTGCCTGGACGGGAACTTGAAATTGAAAGGAGTTTTCGGCAATGGGACGGGAACACTGAAGGGCGAAGCCGAAATAGGGCTGGCTGAGGCGAATTTTAAAATGCCCGACAACAAGGCTTCGATAGAAGGGCTTGAGCTTTCTGTTTCACTCCAGGATCTGATTTTGATGAAGAGCCGTCCGAAGCAGAGCATGAAATTCAGGAAATTTTCAGCAGGAAGCCTTGCAGTTGAAAGCGGGGAAATTGAATTCCAGATGGAATCTCCGGGAAAATATTTTATTGAGAAAAGCAGTTTTTCATGGTGCGGAGGTCATGTTTACTCGCATGCGATGAGAATCGTTCCCGGAGAGGATCTTGAATTCATCCTTTTCTGCGACCGTCTTAATTTTGCGGCGATACTCAAACAGCTTCAGGCCGCTGAGGCTTCCGGCGAGGGGACAGTCAACGGACGGATACCGGTGCGGATCAAGAACAAGCGTCTGAAAATTACAGACGGCTTCCTCTATTCGTCGCCGGGGCAGGGGGGGAACATCAAGCTCGGACATTCGCAGATTCTCGACAGCACATCCGAACTCCAGAAGCAGGCGATTGACATGGCGATTGCGGTGATGGCGCTGAAGGATTTCGATTACGACTGGGCGAAACTTTCCTTCAATAGTGAAAATCGCAAACTTCTTGTTGTGCTTGATATCAATGGAAGGCCGGCCAAGGCGCTTGATTTCGGATTTGATACGGACGTAGGGCTTTACAAGGCGGAAGAGGGGAGCGGGGCCACCGCCGTTTTCAAGGCAATTCTGTTTACGATTAATTTCTCGCTTCCAATTAACAGGATGCTGTATTATGGTAAGGGGATAAATGAAATGATGAAAGGCGAGTGAGAACGTATAGGAATTTCAAAGTTTGAACACCCAATATCCAACACTCAATTTCCAATTTCCATTGGAATTGAATTCAAGAAAACATTAACTTGGAGATTGGATATTCCGTGTTGGATATTGGATATTCAAGTTGCGGCCCTTGGCCGCCTAATTAAGCTGGGAGGTTGTATGAACAGATCGATTGTGGCTACGCTGGTTCTGGGGGGGGGTATTTTAAGCGGCTGCATGTTTCAGACGAAACATGAAATTGAAGTGAAGCCGATGCACATCACGATAGACGTGAATGTGAAGATACAGGAGGAGTTGAAGGAGAAATTCAAGAAGACGGACGAAGTCTCGAAGGAAATCAGCGACAAGGAAGCCGAGGATGCGCTGAACAGGTATCTTGAATCACAGAAGATCAACTGACAATTAAACAGGGAGGAATGGATATGAACTCGTTTATCGGAAAAATGATGGCTCTTGCAATGTTCGCGGGTCTGGTTTTTATGGCGGCCGACGGATACGGGATGGACAGCAAGGACAGGCTTGCAATAATAAAAGGGTTGAAAATCAAGGGGATAGTCGGAGAGAATAACAAGGGACTCCTAGAATTCAGGACAGGCGACAAATCCGCCGCGGCTGTCGTGACGGAGGAAAACGCGGAACGCTCAAAAGCTTATGCCGATGTCGCAAAGAAGACCGGTGCAGGCGCATCTGCCGCTGACGTAGGTGCCCAGAGAGCCGCCCAGATAGCGCAAGGGGAGGCGAAGGGCGTATGGGTTCAGGATGCGAAAGGCGAATGGGCAAAGAAGTAACATACGGCGTTCCTCAACACGTTTTTGTTTTTCCCTTTTACTGAAAGCTAGAGCCTGAACAGCATATTTGAGAGATTCTTTCAGGCCGAGGTGACCACGCTGGACTCGGGTTGCCGATTTGCATGGAAATAATCAAAAATAATACTCCTCCACGGAGGGACAGTCAGCGCCGTCAACAACATCAATAGGCCCGGATGCACTTTTACCATTTTCCTTCCAAACAGTCTTTATACGTGATTGTATTTTTAAAAACATGATATAGGTTCTGCATCTGCAATTTATTTCGGGCGCATAGCTCAGTTGGTTAGAGCGCTACGTTGACATCGTAGAGGTCGTTGGTTCGAGTCCAATTGCGCCCACCATTCAAACCCCTGATAACCAAGGGGTTGCGTTTTAAAAGTCCCGCCGGCATGTTTGTAGTCAATACAAAGTTCTTCGCTAATAAATTCATTGACCCCATATTGTCACTTGTCGAAAACGGAATAAATTGAGATAATTTGAGCGGCTGACAAAATCAAGTATGCTACGGCTTGTTAACCTCAGGCTATGCCGGCGCCATATGAACATTAGGAGCATATCCAATGAAAATATCCGATAACCATCTGATAGGACAGAAAAGTCCGTATCTTCTCCAGCATGCGCATAACCCGGTGGACTGGTATCCGTGGGGGGACGAGGCCTTCAGCAAAGCGTTGAATGAGGACAAGCCCGTATTCCTTTCAATCGGCTATTCAACCTGCCACTGGTGTCATGTGATGGAAAAGGAGTCTTTTGAAAGTCCGGAGGTTGCCGAAATACTCAACAGATCTTTCATAAGCATCAAGGTTGACAGGGAGGAGCGTCCGGACATTGACACTGTCTACATGGCCGTATGCCAGGCGATGACCGGCAGTGGCGGATGGCCGCTGACCATCATGATGACTCCAGGCAGGAAACCTTTTTTCGCAACCACGTATATCCCGGTGGAAAGCCGTTTCGGGATGCTTGGAATGCTTGATGTCCTTCCTAAAATAGAGAATCTCTGGCAAAACAGCAGAAACGATATTCTTTCTTCCGCCGACAAGGTTTCGGAGGCCATGAAGAAAAATGCCGAAATGAAATTCAACTCCGATATCGATCAGGGTTTGTTTGAAAAGGCGTTCAATGAGATATCTTCAACTTTTGACAGTGTGAACGGCGGTTACGGCAACGCTCCGAAATTCCCGTCGGCGCACAGGCTGCTTTTCCTTCTGCGATATTCGCAGCTCCACGGAAATGCCGAACTCCTTAGACAGATTGAATTCACTCTTGAAAAAATGGGGGCAGGGGGGATTTGCGATCAGATCGGAGGCGGATTCCACAGGTATTCCACAGATGATAAATGGCTGCTTCCGCATTTTGAAAAAATGCTCTATGACCAGGCGATGCTTGCCCTCGCATACACCGAGGCGTATCAGGCGACCGGCAAAGAGGATTTTGCGGCAACGGCAAAAGATATCCTGAACTATGTCATCCGCGACATGACTTCTCCTGAAGGTGCGTTTTATTCCGCAGAAGACGCCGACAGTGAAGGAGAAGAGGGAAAGTTCTATGTCTGGGATTACAAGGAGCTTTTCACTGTCCTGGACAATGATGACGCTCTGATCGCCGTCAGGTATTTTAATGTTGACAACGAGGGTAATTTCACCGATCCTATGCATGGCAACACCGGTAAGAACATTTTTCATCTCACTAGGACAAAGGCTCAAATAGCTCTTGAATTTGAAATGTCACAGCAGGACTTTGAATCACGGCTATCGGCGATAAGGACGAAACTTTTTCAGCATAGGGAAAAAAGAGTCAGGCCGTCGAAGGACATGAAGATTCTGGCGGACTGGAACGGGCTCATGATTGCGGCGATGGCAAAAGCTGGCGGCGTATTCAATTGTGAGGATTACATGAAATCCGCGGCAAGAGCTTCGGATTTCATATTGGGTGAAATGAGGAATGGGAAGGGTGAAATGTTTCACCGTCACATGGACGGGGAGAATGCGGTAGAGGGACAGCTCGATGATTACGTTTTCATGATATGGGGACTGATTGAACTTTATGAGGCTGGTTTTGATGAAAAATATCTTCAGTCAGCTTTGGATTTGAACAGGATTGCCATATGTGATTTCCGTGATCTGGGACACGGAAATTACTACATGACCGGTGAGGAAGACGATGAGTTGATATTCAGGCCCAAGGTGAATTTTGACGGTGCGCTTCCTTCAGGTAATTCCGTGCAGGCCATGAACCTGCTCCGTCTTTCAGGATTCACGGCGAATATTGATTTTGAGAAAATGGCTGATGAGACGTTAAAGGCTTCCGCCCAGCTTGTAAATCGTTATCCGGGCAGTTTTACAAATTATCTGTCCGCGCTGCTTTATTCTGAAAACTCAACAGAAATCGTCATCTGCGGCAAAAGGGGAAGTGAGACTGTCGGCGAATTCACGGATGCCCTGCGCAGAAAATATCTTCCCTGTAAATCACTGCTTTTTGTTCCGGCAAACGAGCCGGATGCCGCAATATTCAAAATTGCGAAGTTCGCAAAAGATCACAAGATGCTGGACGGGAAAACAGCCGTTTACATCTGTAGGAAACATGTCTGCGGCAAACCGGAGACAGATATTGGAGAAGC
>CAMCYE010000129.1 GCA_945883805.1 Victivallis vadensis
GACATTTATGAACTCCTGTCCAGGGAGATGCCCGAAGAAGCGACATCACTTCTCACCCTTCCATATTTCGAACCGACAGGTTCCCCTCATTTTGTTTCAGACGCTTCGGGAATCATCGTCGGACTGAAGCCCTCTACGACACGTGGTGAAATCCTCAAGTCGATAATGGAGTCTGCAACATATTATTTTGCGGACAGCATCGAATCGCTGGACAGGGTCGGAATCAGCGTTAAAGAGATCGTCGCCACGGGAGGCGGAGCAAAATCGGACAGATGGCTCCAGATTAAGGCCGACATTTTGGGGATACCGTTCACAAGGCTCAAGATAACCGAAGGGAGCGTTCTCGGCGCGGCGATGCTCGCAGGAATCTCCACTGGCAGATTTTCCGCAAAGAAGGCCGTGGACATCTTTGTAAAAAAGGACAGGAGTTTCCTTCCGGACAGCAGAAGACATGAATCATACAGGGAGCGCATTGAGGTATACAGGAAGCTCTACAAGGCAAACCGTGAAATTTTTTCCGAGTTGAAAGGGTTGAAGAGATGACCATGTCCAGACCCGTCACAAATCTAATTCGCATATGCGAAATTTCAGTTTCGCATGTAGATTTGCTTGGCGGAAGTCTTTCCGCACATTTTTAAGCCAAGCAGACGCTTGGCGTTCCCGGGAACGCTGACCGTCCGGTCGGCTCCATGTATTTCTTGTGCGGAAGGTCTTCCGCCGAAAGTATCTAGAATAATTGCCATTTTTAGCTTTACAGAGTACTGGGATAACTCAGGTTCTCCAGTTTACCTGCGGAAAGTTGATAGTCACTGACGCGGATTTCAGAGACGAATGGCCCCGCCATCTACCTCCCAATCAACACGGGACCAAACACCGGAAGAGACCGCCCGTCCCCATCTGTAATGTTGCAGTACGGATCCAAGTTAAAGCCGTAATGAAGCGAATAATCATTGAGTTGTCCGACAGGGAGCCTGCTTCGCACAACGGCGCGTTTACCGTCGAGCCCGACATCAATCACGTTCGCATTTCCAAGTGGTCCGACGAGCGCAAACCCGTAAGGGCGTCCACCGGAGCAGAGCTTGCCGGCGACGTTTTCAAACTCCACTATGACATTGGCGGTTCCGTGGTCGGAATCGGTCTCTACGCTCACTTTCTTCAGTTCGATTGGAGTTTTACCGCCAATTTTGCCGCGAATCAGTGTGTCCATGGCCTGGGCAAGGCGCCTGCCAAGTTCTAACATCGCGTGGCCGCTGACGTGAATGGCGTCATCGAGTGAAAGGTCGATGACGGGGACAGTCAGGCACCGGCTGATGACCGCAGGCAGGAGACGCTGCTGTTCCTGGATTGAGTTCCAGTGCTTTGCAGCATCGCCATCCCACCCCAGGACCCGTGAGATTTGAACCTGCACGAAAGGCAAAGACGGGGCGTTAAAATCCTTGCGACAGGCGGCCACAAACTCCTTCATCCGCCTGGTGAACAACGGAGCGGCGGCGGCGTTGGCATCACTGCAGCCCTGATACCACACAATGCCTGCAACCTTTCCCCCGTTCTTGGAGAAACGTCGGAGCATGGCACCATAAAGGCTTTTTCCACCGAGTTTTTCAAGCGCGGGGCTCCACTGCGACATGGAAGTGCCACCGTGGGCGCAGGCGATGACTCCCTGCGGAACTCCGAGGAGTTCTTTCATGCGGAGGGCGAACGGAAGACCGGGGCCGGCACAATATCGTACGGGTTTGGCTCTGACACACCGAACTCCGCCACACAAGTCCACATGCACCTGGTCAACGGCGATTGAAAGGTCGTGAATCGGATCTTTAGCCACTCCCCAGTGGTCGTCCATGAAAAAGGCGCGGACATCATTTGAACACTTAATGCCGGTGAACCTGTCACCAATACCCTGCATATTGGATTGACCGCCAAGGATCCAAACATCACCAACCAGCACATCTTTCACTGTCCGCCTGTCAAGAATGGCACCTCCGGTGTCGGCAACAAACAGGGCGACAGTGTATGGCCCCCCTACCGGAATCCCTTTCAGGAAAGCGGTAAACACGCCCTCCCTGACGGTGCCGATTCTCACTTCCGACAACCCTTTCAGAACCTTGCCGCCCTTCGCAGTGACTGTCGCCAAAAGCGATCCGTTCGCCTTTGACGTGCCGGAAACCGCCGCATCGCTTGTGTCCTTCGCATTGCGTTGCAGCACCATGTGATCGAAAAGCCCAGTGATGATATCCATATCTGTTGCAGACTCCTTAATGATTAGGGGAACTTCTAAAAATATTGGTCACCTGCCTGAGGTAATTTCAAAACTCAAGAAACGGTCGTGACCTGCCTTCGCTAAGATGCTACGGCAAGGCACGCAAACACGACCCTCCACGCCCGAAACGGGCATAAACATGGAGGGCGAGGCTTGTCCGAGCCGCAGTTTTGAAATTACCTCGCCTGACTATAGTTTTCCATTCGAATAAAGTCAAAACAGTGATTCAGATTGGGAATGAGCGTAAATGATTTTAATAATTTGCATTGACAATATATGAGATTCATGATATGCTATAATCTAACAAAGATAACATTAATCAACATATATACAGGGGAGATGACTATGAACAGGCGGGAAACAGGGAATGTGCCGGAGATTATAACTAAAACCGTGCCGGGGCCGAAATCGGTTGAATGGCATGGCAGATGCACAAAACATTTCAAAGGTCTCAGCGAGCAGGTGAAACTGTTTCCGGTCGCCTTCGAATCCGGCAAAGGTTGCGTGCTGACAGATGTGGACGGCAACCGGTATATTGATTTCTCCTCAGGGATATATGTCACGACCCTTGGGCACTGTCACCCCAAAGTTTCCGAGGCTATTGCGAAATACGCAGGACAACTGATGAACGCACACGACTTCACCACACCGATAAAAACCATGCTTGTGGAGAAACTCGCTGAAATACTTCCCGGTGATTTGAGCGGATTCCAGTTTTACGACTGCGGCACTGCGGCAGTGGAGGCGGGTCTGAGAATATGCAGGGCGGCGACGGGAAAGAACGAATTGATTTCATGTTTTTATGATTTCCATGGCAAAACTTACGGGGGCGTCTCGCTCGGACACATAAGATCATCCGCGTACGGGGCCGTCAGGGCGCCGGGTTCACATATGGTTCCAAGACCTGATCCATACAGGCCGATGTGGGTCAAGGCCGACGGCTCAATTGACACCGACAAATATATTGAATTCTATGAGATGTACATTGACAGGAGCACTGTAGGGAGTGTCGCGGCATTTGTGCTCGAACCGATACAGGGCTGGGGCGGTTCGATAATACCTCCGGACGATTTCTTCCCCAAGTTGAAGAAACTCTGCGAAAAGCATAAGATTTTACTGATGGCCGATGAAGTGTTGACAAGCTGGGGACGGACAGGAAAATGGCTGTGCATGGAGCACTGGGGCGTAGTTCCGGATGTCGTGACAATCGGCAAGGGATTCGGAAACGGGTTCCCCGTAACCTGCGTAGCTGTCAGGGAAGAGTATGCAAAATCATTTGAATCAATATCCGCATCAAGCAGCTACGGCGGCAATCCGATGGCGTGCGCGGCGGCCCTCGCAAGCACTGAAGTCATTATCGGGGAGAATCTCCTGGCGAAGGCGACGCATCTCGGCGAAATAGCCCTGAAGAAAATGAAGAAGATGAAGGAAAATCACCGCATCATAGGCGATGTCAGGGCGAAAGGATGCCTGATGGGGATTGAGCTTGTGAAGGACAGGACGACAAAGGAACCCTTCAACGAGGCAGGGAAAATGGTTTATCAGAAAGCGTTCAGGAAAGGACTGGCCTGGATTCCTGCCGGACACATATTGAGGATGAGCCCCCCTATCGTGATGGAGGATGAAATGCTTGTCAAAGGCATGGACATCATAGAGGAGTCGATTGCCGAAACCGAGAAGGAACTCGTCGGGTGATTGCGATTTTTGAGCTCTTTTTAATTTTTTTCAGAAAATTCTGAAAAAATATCAATAATAAAAAATAAGAGGCTGGGAAAGACATTGAAAACAATAAGATTCGGAATCATAGGTGCAGGACTTATGGGCCGTGAATTCGCCAGCGCGTGCGCCCGCTGGTGTCATCTTACGGAAATGAATGCCAGGCCGGAACTGGTCGCGGTCTGCGACAAGAATCCGGAACTGTACGGCTGGTACAGCGGCAATTTCCCGTCAGTCAAACAGATTACCGACGATTATAAGCTGCTGCTGGCGAATCCGGATGTGGACGCCGTATACTGTGCGGTACCGCACAACCTGCACGAGCAGCTCTACTGCGATATTATAAAAGCCGGAAAACATCTTCTCGGCGAAAAACCGTTCGGCATTGACAAAAAAGCGAACGACGCAATCAGCGAATGCATCCGCCAACATCCGAAAGTTTTCGTGCGCTGCAGTTCTGAATTTCCATTTTTCCCGCCGATGCAGAGGCTTGGGGAAATGATCGGAACCGACGCGTTCGGGGAAATTGTGGAAGTCAATTCCGGGTTCCTCCATTCTTCAGACCTGAACCCGGACAAGCCGATCAACTGGAAGCGGATTATCAATCTCAACGGTGAATACGGCTGCATGGGCGATCTCGGAATACATACCTGCCATTTCCCCTTCCGGGCCGGATGGTTCCCGAAAAATGTCAGAGCCATACTTTCCAAACATGTCAAACATCGTCCTGACAAAACCGGAAAGCCGGTTCCCTGCGAGACTTGGGACAACGCAACACTCCTATGCGAAAGCGCCGACACGCGCACCGGAAACAGTTTTCCACTTACCATTAAGACACAGCGCATCGCCCCCGGGGAAACCGATACCTGGTATTTCGAAGTCAAAGGCATGAGGGGTTGCGGCCGGTGGTCAAGCAAGAACCCGAGGTTGCTCGAAATCCTAGAGTACAAGGGAGGAGTACAGGCCTGGCAGCAGATCGATATGGGTTGGGAAGCGGCATTCAAGGGAATAACCGGCGGAATATTTGAATTCGGTTTTACCGACAGTATTCTTCAGATGTGGGCGGCATTCCTTTATGAAATGACCGAGGGTAAACCGAAAAGTAAATTTTCCGCTTGCGTGACTCCGGATGAGGCGGCAATGTCGCACCGTCTTTTCACCGCCGCGCTCAAGAGCTGGAAAAAGAGCACAGTTGAAACGGTTTAAGATTTATTTATAGTGGCGCAATTTATTGCGCGTGTATGATTAAACGCTAAAAGATTCCAAATAAAAAACAATATAAGAACATGCCTTGCGGCATTGATCCCTCTTCGCTGGGAAGCTACGGCGGGACAGGCTACGAACAAATTAAATTTCGTTTTTGTTGGTAGTTAAGCCCACTCGAAAAGGTACTCTCAAAATGAAATTTGTCTTAAAAAGTAGCACAGACAGGAATGTCTGTGCTACCCCCTTTTCGAGCAACGTCTAGTTATGCCGGCAATCCAGAATGAGGAACCGCTGAGGAACAATGAATTGAAATGCAGGAATGTGAAAGTGCCAGAGGTTGGCATTTGTTGGAGTTCACAGCTTCAGCGTGTCTTGATTTTGAATGCCATGATACGAAGGAGAGATATTGGAAAGGCTTGTGAGATGGTTCGGTGATTTGGGAGAGATGTTGATATTCGCGAATAATCTAATGAAACTGCCAATAAGAACACGCTAAAGCCGTGAACTCCAACGGCAGCTTCAAAGAGAATAAATACCGGATTTACATATTTGCAGGTTTGATATTTGGATTTCAGCTTTCAGACGATGTTCAAAAAAAGGGAGTTGCTTAAATGTCAAAATTATTAATCGGTTGGTCTGAAGTTGATACCACGCCGGAGGGGGTGGTTGATCTTTCCGGACAGTATTACCATAGGATTTCCCAGGGGATTCATTCCCGTCTTTCGGCAACAGTTCTGGCGTTTGAATCCGGAGACGGAGAGCAGGCGGTAATGGTTTCGCTGGATCTGGCGGGATTCCAGTCTGATTTTCAGGAACAACTGCGTGCAATGCTGGTTCATGAACTGCCTGAACTGGATGTTTCCAAAATTTTCATGAATGTCATTCATACGCACAACGCTCCGGGTGTTGACCCGATAAGCGGAATCGGCTGGTTGAAGGAGCCATCCGGTGTTTTACCGTCGGCGGAGTATCGCAAAATCCTCCTCGCCAAAATAAGGGTGGCGGTTGTTGAGGCCTGGCGGAGCCGCAAGCCGGGCGGCATTGCAAATGTGCTGGGTTTCGCACGTGTCGGGCATTGCCGCCGCGCAGTTTATTCCGGCGTCACCGCCGAAATGTATGGCCGTACCGACCGTGAAGATTTCACTGGCATGGAAGGCGGTGAAGATTCCGGAGTTGACCTGCTTTTTACTTTTGATGAAAAAAACAAGCCGACAGGGGTGATACTGAATTTAGCCTGTCCGTCACAAGGAATGGAAGCGACATACAAGATTTCATCCGACTTCATGGGCGAGGCCAGGCACCTGCTCAAAAAGCGTTTCGGAGCTGATTTCAAAACTTTCGGACAGATCAGCGCCTCCGGCTGCCAGTCACCCCGCGACCTGACGAGAAACTATAAGGGCGAACTGGATTTCTGGCATGAGGACGGCGTGGCGGAAATCGGACGCAGGCTGCTTACCGCTGTTGAAAGCGTTTTCCCGCAGGCCACCGCAAAAATTGATTTTTCCCCGGCAATGCGGCATTGCGTCAAAAAGATTTCATTGCCGCGTCGCCGCGCTTGCCGTCAGGATTTCATAAATGCGGGAATACAACTGAAAAAACTTACAGCTGCAATTCCGGAAGATGAAGCCTATCGCCAATTCTGCGATGAAGTCGGACGCAATGAAAAAATCCCCGGCCGCCCCGGTCCTTATGACAGCAAGCTCCATCATTTTGTACTGATTCAGAATGCCAAGGCGGTGATCAGCAGATATGATGAGCAGGATAAAAAACCGGAACTGGAGATGGAACTGCACTCGTTCCGGCTCGGGAACGCCGTATTTGTCAGCAATCCTTTTGAACTTTATCTGGATTTCGGACATCAGATCAAGGCGCGGAGCGTGGCGGAACAGACTTTCATTGTCCAGCTCTGTAGCGGGACTGGGGGATATCTTCCGAGCGAACGTGCCGAGCAGCTCGGCGGTTACGGCGGACTGATCATCAATGGCAACGTCGGTTCCGACGGCGGGAAAATCCTGGCGGATTTGACGGTCAAGGAAATCGGGGAACTGTGGACCAATTGCAAAATTGGCAATGTATAGGAAATTGTATTTTTCGACAGTATAACAGGATAAACTGGGGTTAAATACTAAGTTGCAATTAAAGAGAACGGCAACAGAGTGCCGTTACTACAGCAAATTTAAGCTGTAGCCGCGTCACTCTGCTGACGCGTTCTTTTCCTGATGAATGCAATTTGCTATGAATATCCTTGGAATCCTATTATCCTGTCGAAATATCTTAAATACCGGCGAAACCGATTAA
>CAMCYE010000130.1 GCA_945883805.1 Victivallis vadensis
AAAATATATCAGGTAAAGCTTTTCCTGCCAGTCTGCCTGGCAGGAAAAGCAGCTTGTGGCGCGGCTTTGCTGCTCCAGGTTGGATATTCATTCGATCTCGGACGTTTGATGTCCATGGATTTGGAACGCCTGCTTTAATCTATGGGGTACTCAACAAGTTGTCGAGCGTGGGCTTCATCGCGTCCATCCACCGGATATACCCTGGCATCGCCACGTGCAGCTTGTCCGGCATCACATCATTGCGGATAGTTCCGTCCGGCTCCACCAGCTTATCGCCTATATCCAGAAAAAACACGGTTTTATTGTCGGCCAGCAGTGCGGTTTTCGCATTGGCCTGACGCCGTACTTCGCATTTGGGATCCTTGATGGAACCGCCGCACGGCAATATGCCCAGAAGGAGGATTTTGCTGCCGGGCGATTTCTCCCGGATCGCCTTGAGGAGGTTCGCCGTGCCTTCGGCCACGTCGTCAGGCGTAAATCCGTTGAAAAGATTGTTGGTGCCTATCAA
Source organism: Victivallis vadensis (assembly GCA_945883805.1). Classification (GTDB taxonomy): domain Bacteria; phylum Verrucomicrobiota; class Lentisphaeria; order Victivallales; family GWF2-50-93; genus GWF2-50-93. The sequence continues at coordinate 509 of CAMCYE010000130.1, forward strand.
CAGTACGATGACCTTGACCCGGGTCTGATCCAAGACGCCGTTCTGGACGCGCCAGAGCACATTCTGAATCCAATCGCCCCCAATGCCCATGTTGACCGGATGGTATTTCCCATACTTTTCCTTCAACAGTTCCTCAGGCCACCGGGCCGTGATCGAATCTCCGATAAACACCAGTTCGGACTTGTTGGAAAGGACCGCCTCGCACTGGGCCTTGTGTTTTTTCAGATAGTCATCGTATTTTCCGTTGGCGCTCCGTTGCGGTTCGGCATCGGCTAACGCAGGTGAAAGGATGTTGACCGGGGCCGCAGGTTTCTGCCCCGCTTGGAATTCCTCAATGACAAAACGGAGCCGACCCGAGCCTCTAGTGGATTTTTCCCCCGGTCCCACTGCCACTCGGACCGAATCCCCTTTTTTCAGACGTCCCATGTTTTTCTGAAAAAGCAGGGGCACCAGGTCCTTTTTGACAGAAATGCTGAATTTCAATTCGTCATTGAGATAGATTTCGAGCATGGTTCCATCGGAAAAGCGGCACAGCATATTCCCCTGGTTGATCCATATCTCTCCCTGGGAGTCCTCCTGTATGGTGTAGGATGCGATGGCGTATCTGGCGGTGCCATCCTTGTCCCTGAGCGAAAAGACATCGCCGTTAGATCCGTGACTGGGCCGATCCGGCCTCAAGGCTCCGGCCTCGTCCTTCACCCCATACGTCAATGATGTTCGCCGCGATCCGGCGACCTCGACAGCGACCAAGGGCAGGCAGTTTTTTGAATCATTCACTTTCCCCAGGGCATTCCAATAAAAATTCCATCCGGACGGAGGGTTGGGCTGAGAGACAGCATCCCCGTAAACCGCGATGATTTTCCCTTCATCGGCGGCAAAAGCGCAGATGCATGTCAGAACCAGAACACCGGACATTAGAATGCGCGATAACATTTCCACAACCCTTTCCGTCTATGTTTAACTTTTCAGCCGTGTAAATTACGAATATATCATTAAATAAAATTAATGACAACGGCTTTCGGTTGCATCTTAACGGGAAAGGGTTGCATATTTCAATCATTCAAGGTGAGCCGATTTCAAAATGTCGAAGGTAGGGCGCGTTCTCCGCAACGCGCCGCCTCAAAACGGACGGCTCGGCCCCAGTCATCCGACGGGGCAAGAGAGCCGTCCCTACCTTAAATTCGGCAGTTTTGAAATTACCTCAAGGTAATTGCAAAACTCAGCCGCCGTTGAAAAGGAACACTTTTGCGGTCTACCCTCATCATTTTACCATATTTGCCGCTCTGATTTTCAAGTCAACTTCATCTCTAGTAATAATCCATGGATCGTTAAATAATTCTCCGGCAAATTCGTTGCTGGCAATGGCTAATGAAACATTAGTCCAGTTATGCCAGCAAACGAAATATTTCATTTCCGGATACGTTGAGCGAATCTTGTTGATATACTCACGTGTATCAATTGTACCATTTGCTTTTGCATACGTTGTTCCATATTCGGCTATTCCCATAGGTTTACCCAGACTTTTGAGAGTGGAGTAATCAGGAATTGAAAGATCATTTTTATAAACAGTCGGGGCGACAATGTCAACATATTCAACTCCGGGGAAATGATAATCTACCGGCTTTGTCCAGCCGGGATTGTAATGTTCATTAGGGGAATAAACCCAAAGCAGATTATTTAAACCTTTTGTTGTTGTCAGATAATTGTACAAATTAATCCAATGTGTTTTGTATGGCGCGGGGTCAGCCGGATTTTCAGTTCTCCAGCTGGCATACCAAAACCAGTTGTTATTCATTTCCTGCATCGGACGGAATAATACAACAACCCCCGATTCCTGTAATTCCTTTAAAGCATCGGCAATTACGTCAATTCTGGTTTTCCAGTCGGCTCGGTTAAACAGAGTGCTCAAATCCTGAGGGGCGGTTTTTACACGGGTATTACCTCCGTTCGGATGTATTGGCGTCCAGTTTATTGTAACCAGGCCTCCAGCGTTCCAATGCTCAATAAGTTTTAAATTGCATTTGTGCAATTCGTTGCTGGAATAAATTTTCTCGTACTCATAGTCAACCGATAATAGCGAAGCCCATTTGCCGGTTTTGTCGTAAAGGTCTTTGAATAATTTGGTATAGCCATAATCGTAAATTTGATTGCCATGATAGCAGTTCTGACCAACTAATACCCGGTTGCCCTCACCTTCCAGACTGTTAATGTAATTGTAAACATTTTTACAGTTTTGGGTGGCATTTTTATTCACTTGTCCGAGTGCAATATTTGAAAGGAAAAGAAAACTGACAACAAAAACTGATACCCGTGCCATCTCTATTTTCCCTTACCCTTGATATCAATGATTGTTTTGCTCAAGCACTTTGATATCACGGAATTAAACTCCTTCTTCCAGGTTATGGCTTCCTTAGCGCTTATTACTGCACCGTCAGACATCACGGGGCAAATGAAATTAACCCGCGCGTTAGTCATCGCCACCGCAAGGGAAATATCGCCCCACTGCATTATTCCAGGCAGATGCAGGGCCATTGAAAAGTAATTAGGATCCACTGCCTGGTTAAAAAGATAGGAGACCGGACATTCTTCAAGGATTATCTCCCGGTTTATGTTCTTGACGGCATTCAAAAGCAATGCGGTGACACCGGCTTCCCTGTATGCGTGCATGGATACTTTGGAGGCTTTGAGATGCGTTGACGCCCATGTGCACAGCAAGTCAATCTGCTTTGCCCATTCCCCCTGCATCGACCTGCCCAGCCATAAGGCGGCTCTTGACAGGGCCGCGTAATGAGGTATGGCATCCTTGTGCGTTTCGCCCGAGCCCCAGAGATCGGCCAGGATAACCCCCTTCTTCTGTTTCAACGCCTTGCGTATGGCATCGGGACAGACTTTATCCTTTCCAGACGGATGCGCAAAGAGGACAAATTCCCCCGACGTCCCGCCTGAATCTGCGACCAGTACTGGAATCATGTCCCCGCCGGAAGTTTTCAAAGCGAACTTCCTCCATATTCCTTCCGGCGAATATTCGTGCATATGCTCAAGTTCAAGCCAGTCGGAAATCCTCAGGATTGCACCGAGTTCTTTCGCTTTACGCTTGATATCAAAGGATTTCGTTTCCAAGGATTTTCTCCTGAGACGTCCGCCTTTTTGGCGGCAATATTCAGCTATGCCCATAACCTTGGACGGGCGTTTGCCTTTTTTGAAAACCATGACTTTTTCTTCCGGCAACGCACTAAAAGGAATTTCCTTCTTCGGCAGTCCGTGTCCTTTGCCTTTGAGATGCAAATCAAACCAGCCAAGCATAGACTCGCGAATTTCCGGCCAATATCCATGCGTAAGATTGAACGCCTGACAGGAAAGTTTATCGTAGGCCCCCAACGCTCCGTATATCTTTTTCGCTTCATTAAAACTCCGGAGCATTTCAGAGACAAAGAATGTCGGATTGGTATCTTGAAGGCAATTGCATAGTTTGAGCGCACGTGGAGCCACAAGTGCGAGAATGCCCGACTCCTCCGTAAAGGTCAGCCCGTCGGGAAGAAGTTCGCAAATGCAATTATGCCTGGTAACGTAGGATTCAAACGTGCCTACGCTTACAACCGGCACGGCGGCGGCGATCCGCTTGTCCAGCGCGACGAGCCACATGGTCTGATTCCCACCACCGCTGGCGCCTGTAACACCTATTTTTTTCTTATCAACAGAATCAAATGAACAGAGCAGGTCGACTGCGCGCATATTGTCAACCACCTGAACGCCCATGAGGGTTTCGCCGATGTTCATGAGAGACGCCCCGAGATAACTCCCGTGATACTCGAATTCGCCGTGCCTTGTACTTCTTTCGCCTGCGCCAAAAGCGTCAACTGAAAGGCAGATGTACCCGTTTTTCGCCAGCGAATGTCCTCTGTCCTGCACCCTCGCCGCCAAACGCCCCTGAGCCCAATGCCCATGCAGGTTCAGAACCGCCGGAAACGGTTTTTTGCCGTCTGGGACATAGAGGTTGCCCGTAACATACAGACCGGGACGGCTCTGATAGTAAATATTTTTCACTGTATATCCGTCCATCCTGACGGAGCCGGTTTCATGATAATCAAGGGCCAGTCGGTGATCTATGGAAACACCCAGCTTTTCCCATATCGTGGCGACAAGTTCTTCGCGCCGGATTTTCCATGCCCCTGAATCCGACGGCAATTGGTGAACCATGAATTTGCGGGCCGCCTCGGCACGCAAACTGTTGTTTAACAGGTCTGTACAAGTCTCCGTCCAAACCGAGGGAATATTCATAAAAGTTCTCCTTGTGCAATATAACAGGAATCAACTGCTGATTCCGGCGTTGTTTAAATACCTTGAGGTATTTTCAAAACTGCGGCTCGGAAAAGCCTCGCCCTCCATTTTTATCCGCCGTGGCGTGATGGAGGGTCGTGCTTGTCACGACCGCTTCTTGAGTTTTGAATTTGCCCCACCTTATCGTTTCCGCATCATCTTTATTTTTTTTCCGTGTCCATTATCAGCCAGTTCCCTTCAGAATACAAGAACTGGTTGAACATTTTCATTCCTTTTTCCGTGCCTGCATCTTCCGGTCCGGCTATGATGAAAATATTTTTCCCGGAGGCTTTCAATTCCCGGATGTAATAGCTGCCTGTGCCTGGATAATTCTTATCGGCGTCACGGGATTTATTCTCCTCAAGGACTTTTTTACTTAACCGGTTTTGAGACAGATTCCCCACGATGATTGCCGTCCTGTATTTGTCATTCAATTCCGTTGCCGATTGAAATGCCGGCAAATCAATTCCGGAGAGTTCCTTTGCTTCCCGAAGCAGGCTCTCCGGTTTGATCTTGTCATAATAAACTGCTGCAACCGCGTTGCCGTCCCGTACCAGTTCGACATCATTCCAATAAAGGGAGGGACGTATGGATTTCCTTGCATCGTCTTTTAATGAGACAAGCAATTCCAGAACTTCGGTCTTGGCTTTTTTGTAGTTCGGGACAGGGGAGGATTCTTCAATCTCCCTCACAGGATACTTATAACGAATCTCTGGATTCCATTTTATTAGGGCGGTATCGGAGGAGTTGATTATCTTTTCCAATTTCTGTCTCACTGCTTTTGCCTTTGCGGCGGCGGTCCCGCCTGCGCTTTCCAAGCGCGTCAGGTACCAGGATAAAATTGCACATAGGTTCCCCTCCTCCATTCCTTCCCGTACCCCTTCCCAGAAAGGACAATCGGCAAGAGGCACGGAAAGATTATCCTGATCTATATAGGAAACAAACCTTTCACCTCCAAGACCTCCCGCTTCTCCGCGGGTTCCGTAATCACAGTAGTATATCCAGCTCTTGAAATAAGGGTTTACAGCGCAGTTCTGTACTCCGTTCAGCCATGAACTCCACCCAAGGAAGCGGCTTTTACCCATAGGTTTCCTGAATTCCGAACCACGCCCTTCGCCGGCGCCGTAAGTCCCTATCACGGCATCCTTCCTGATCTTGATTTCGCCCTGCCTGACTTTCTCGATAAAAGTTTGCACGTATGCCTGGTTAAACGTCCAAAGTCTTATCAGAGGTGAGATTTCATTGAAATATTCGACATCTACGCCGCAACTGAATGTGGAACTGCAGTCCCACCCTGATTTCACAAGCTGTCTGGCCCAGGGCTCCCATGTCTTTTTAAGTTCCTCCAAACTCAATTCGTCACCGCTTGTGGCAACAAACATCCTGATCCCTTTTTCCTTCATATATCGCGATGCCTGACCAATGAACCATTCATTTATCTTATCAAAGTGTTCGTTTTTGAAACCGAGTTTTTCCAAATCGTGCATCTTGGGAGACGCGTAAAAATCAGTAAGACCATGTCCTATCGCCTGTTCCATCCAGGGATCCAGGGCAGTCATATCCAATTCGGGAAAACGACCTTCTTCAAAATCCTTTTTATGGGTTTGAACATATTTCGCAGTAAACAGGTCTTCGGTTCCCTGTATTTTGAAGTTTCCCAGGCGGAAAACATTTACCAGTGACCATTCTATTCCGTGTGTCTCCAAGTTTTTTGCAAAACGCAATGCAGGCGTTGGATTGTTTGCATCTCCATAAACCTGACCTGCCGCAGCTAATTTTATGAGGCGTTTCCTCGGAAGTATCACACTGTAAACTTTCACATTCACAGGTATTTGCACGGTTTTCCCGCCAGGGACTTTAAAACCAAGAAATACATTGTAATTCCCCGGCTTCAACCCGTGGGAATTCACTCTCAGCCATGTCACTTTAGTTTCACCTATTTTAGGCAGGGCAAAAGAATCCTTGGATTTCCCGGCAAGATACTCGGGTGCAATCATCCAGTACGGGAATTCCTGGGCTATCTCAGGATTTTTGGGCCATGGGATCGGATTGGGTTTTTCCTGAACCATGAATTCCAGGTTCTGCATGGGGATATCCCGACTTTCAATGCTGAAGGAAATCGTCCCAATATCTTTTAGCGGAGTCAGATTCAGTTGAAGCGTTTCGTACTCATCCACGGCCATGTCGGCGGAAAGATTTTTGACAAGTTCTTTTTTATCAGGGAGTGGAGGCGTAAATCTGGGACCGTATTGCTCCCCGCGGCTCCATTCCCTGTTCCAGAACAATATTTCCGTATCCCCCCAGTCGCCTTTACCAAGCATAGACGCTCCCATTTCCTTCTGATGAAGCGGGTTCGCCATTCTGATTGCATTGCGCATCATTTCCAAATATTTCTTTGCGGATTCCGGTTTGTTTTTTTGCATCCGGAAGAGTTCCTCTCCAAAATATGAAACTGTTCCTTTCCCGACTTTCGCAATTCCTATGAAACAGGACGAGGGATCGCCGACAATCGGTTCCATCGGAGAATTGGTGAGAGCAACATAATTCACATTTTCCGGCCAGATTGTTTTACCGTCGCCGCCCTTTGCCAGCTCCACCCCTTTCAAAAGTGGACT
>CAMCYE010000131.1 GCA_945883805.1 Victivallis vadensis
GGGAAGTAAATATGGATAAGAATTTGTTTTATGGAATCGGGCGCAGATGCATCAATCCGCAGGTTCCGGTCTCTCTCGCCGGCTATTTCAACATCCGCATGTGGGAAAAAGTTGCCGATGACATTGAAGTCAGGGCTCTGGTTTTGAAACAGGGGAAAAAGTACAGCGCAATTGTGCAGTTTGACCTGGTCACCGCCTCTCCCGAACTGCTGGAGGCTTTTTATCGGGAGACCGCCGATCTGAAAGCCCTGTCCAGGAAAAACATGATCGTGACAGCCACACACTCGCACACGGCACCTGCCGTTGCAAACAGGCCCGGCAGTCATCCCGACTATCCCCCGTTCGCCGCAAGAAAAGCGGCCGAAGCCCTGCGTGAAGCCCTTGAACACATGCGGGCAGGGGAGCTTTTCTCGGGAATCACTAAAGATAACCGTTTCTGTTTCAACCGCCGTTACTGGATGAAAAACGGGGCTGTGGTGACAAATCCCGGGAAGTTGAATCCTGACATATCACGTCCCGAAGGCGAAGTGGATTACGAAATTCCGCTTATCGGGATAAAAAGCGAAGGTCGGCTGAAAGTCCTTCTCGCCAATATCGTCAACCATACCGACACCATAGGCAATTCTGAAGTGTCTGCCGACTGGGCCGGGGTTTTCATCCGCAACTTGGAGTCGAAACTCGGGAACGGCTCAATGGTGATGCCTCTTATCGGTTGCGCCGGAAACATAAATCATTTCGATGTCGGCACAAACATGGATCAAACCTGCTATGAAGAGGCGAAGCGGATCGGTAACGGATATGCTGAAACTGTTGAAAAAGCCTTTGCGGAATTGCATCCCGTTGACAATTTCAAGATGTTTACAAAAAGCTCGGAACTCGTCTGCGAACCCCGCGAAATACCTGCGGCCGAACTGGAGGAGGCAAAACTGACTTTGGAAAAATACAAAGACATCCCGGATCCTGGAGCCGGTGGAAATATCACGTCCGAAGATCTGGCCAGAAAAGCACCTGTCGCACTTAAATACTTTGCAAAGGCGCTGGTTTTGATGGCCGACAATAAAGAGCCGGTGAAATTCACCCTCGTGGGAATCTTCCTCGGAAACTCATGTGTCGTTTCTCTTCCCAGCGAACCCTTTGTCGAGATCGGGCTGCAAATCAGGAAAGGGATTTTTCCCCAGTATAACACCATGGTCGTCTCACATTCCAACGGCACAGGAAATCTGAAAATAGGCTTTGGTTATATTCCTAACTCATGGAACTACGGACGCGGCGGTTACGAAACGACACCGCGTTCAAATCCGTTCTCGGTCAAGACTGCCGACATGCTTGTAGCCGCCTGGCGCAAGATGGGGAAATGAATCGGAGAACGGGCGAAACGGAGAATCGGCGCCTGGAGAAGTAAATGCATGAGGTAATTTCAAAACTGCGGCTCGGACAAGCCTCGCCCTCCATGTTTTACGCCCGTTTCGGGCGTGGAGGGTCGTGCTTGTCACGACCGTTTCTTGAGTTTTGAAATTGGCTCGCATTTAAGATTGAACTCCGAACACTCAATCCGCCACGGCGGAAACATCCAACTTCGAAGGAGGATTTGCGAATATCGCAGATCCGGAAATTCCTGCATATCGCGCCGTAATTTCTTTATGAAGGCGGATTGTCCACTCACAATAAATGGATATTGGTTATTCCGTGCAGTGCCCGGCGTAGCCTTTGGCGAAGTCGGGTTGGTCATTGGATATTCAACTGGTTTACAATTCCTCACCGTTTCCGGTAGAGGTTAGGGGTGGTGTTGTAGTGCTCGCTGAAGCGGTGGACGAGGTGGCTTTTGTTGGCGAATCCCCATTTTTCCGCAAGTTCATCCAGTGAATTCATGCCGTTTTTCAATTCATGGGCTACTTGGCTGAGCCGATGGCGCAATGAAAATTTGCTGAATGACAGCCTGGTGGCCTGAATGAAAAGCTGGTTGAAACGCGACGATGAAAGCTTGCATAGCTTGGCAGCCTCTGCAGTGTCAACCGGTTTCGATGACCTGTAAATAAGGTCCAATGCCGGGCGCAGCCGCCCGAAATCGTTTAGAGTCGAACAGGCGCAGTCGTCAAATTTACCAAGCCTGTGCATGTGCAAAATGATTTCAAGGAGTGTGAGCTGTACCTCTCCCGATCGCTGGGCTTCGGGACCTCCTTTGTCTAAAATGGCTATAAGTCTTTCCGCAATAAGTGCGAACTCCTCGGCAATAAGCGTGGGGCGGCGTTCCGGAACCGTGTTGAACGGTGCCTGCCAGACGTGACTGTCTATCCCGGGAATGACCGTGTGGTGAAAGAAGTCGGTGCTGATAATGAATACCGCAACTTTGGAGTTTTCCTCTATCGCCTGGCGTCCGTGCGGTTCCAGTATCCCGCCGAGCCAGACGCCGCCGCGCGGAAGTTCAGTACGGACATTATTGGAAAAACGTGCCATCTTCCCGCTCAGAACCACACCCAGTTCGGTCGGCAGATGCATATCGAAAACAGGTTTCGGAATCAGAGGGTGACGATGGGATTCAAAAATAATCATCCTGTCATTTGAAAACTGATAATGGCTCAGTGATGGATTCGGGGTTTTCATGACGTCACCTTAAAAATTTTAAATACGCTAAAAAAATACAACTGTTTTGCGTAAATATACAATTAAAAGGCCTTGTGTCCAATAAGATTTTATGATATAATGGTACGCTATACCAATATACACCAATTAAGACAGGGTGCAGGGCATGGACGAGAGAGGGTTGATTTATCTTTCGATTGCGGAAACCTTACGGGGGCGCATTCAGCGCGGAAAATACAAATCCGGAAGGTTGCCGTCGGAACGGATGCTGGCAGAGGCCTTCAGCGTGAACCGTCTCACAGCAAGAAAAGCATTGAAACAGTTGGAGCGGGAAAGGATGATTCACCGGAAAAGCACCCGGGGCACTTATGTAGGAGAACGGCGTGACACGCAGACTCTTGCCGGCGGCAACAAAGTGCTTGCATTTGTACTCTGCCATCGCAACAGAATAGACCCGTTTCATGCGGAGACGCTTTCTCATTTGGAGTTTGAGGTGGGAAAGCTAGGCTGGCGATTGATGTTGTTTCAAGTCAGTAACGCAGAGGAAGTTGCATCGCGTCTGGCACCGTCGGTCAAGGGCGGTTCGGTTGACGGGATTATTTTCACCGGGCTGGCAGATCCGGCTACTGCCGTCGCCATCCGGGATTTGAACATGCCCAATGTCCTCTTGGGACGCTTGACCTACCTTGACTCAATCGAGGAGGAATTAGACCGTGTGGTCGTTGACAGTTACGAATATGCGGCAGAGGCAACCCGCTATCTGCTTGAGCAGGGACACCGGAGCATCGCATTGATCAACGGACCTTCGTATCAGATTTACCAAAATATTACACAAGGATATATGAAAGCGCTCGCTGAAGCTGGCATCCCCTATCGTGAAAAACTGACAGTGCAGTCCGAAACTGCAACGGCGATCGCCGGAGAACAGTCCATGGAACGGTTGTTGCAATGCGAAACTCCGGATGCGGTGTTTGCAGCGGACGAACGTATTTTTAGGGGTGCGAGCTTCGCACTTATGAACGACGCCTCCGGAAAAGGCCGGAATGTGCGGGAGATGATCAGACCCTCCAATAGTTCCAGTGAGGATCTGCGTTATCCCTTCTCGACGGCAAAAGTACTCATACCGGTTGCCGCCATTGCCGTGGCGGCGGTTGAAACGCTGTCCGCCCGTTTTGTAAAATCGGAATCCACTCCAATCGTCACCCATATCCGGGATTTTGAAATAGTCGGCGGCGCAGCTCTCAATCGGAATTCTGTCGTCGCCTAAGATTAAGTAACACAGGCTTTTAGCCTGTAGTTCTCTTATCTGCTTTAGAAATTGCAGGCTAAAAGCCTGCATTACTTTAAAAACTAAAGATGAAAGTGAAAGACATGGAAAGCAGAGAATTCATTGTAAAAGAGAAATTCGCAATTGCAATCACGTCTATTGCCCGGATTGGAGATACTCTTTATTTGGGACTGACAGGGGGTGCGAGCTGCCTGGCCTCCTTTGATACGAAAACAGAAAAAATGGAACTTTGTCCGCCAGTCTTTCCATGGGTCGGGAATAAAGGTTATTGTGCTAAAATCCATAACGCCATGAGCGCTCTTTCCGACGGAACGCTCCTGTTTGCGGAAGGTAATCATTTCACTTGGGACGGCATCCCCGTCACCGTCAATTATTTTAACAGGGAACTGCCCGAATCCATGCTGTCCCGTAAAAGGGAGGGAGGATACCCAAATGCAAAATATGAGGACTTCTGTCTGAAAAACCTGGAAAACTGGGACCGCCGTAAAACCGATCTTGGCGGAGTCATCATGCGATATCTGCCCGGCACCGGGGAAACGGAAATAATCGGCCGCCTGCCATGTTATCTCTACGCTCAGTCCATGGTCGCAGATCCTGTCCGCGGCCGGGCTTTCGGCCATACCATCCCCGACAATCATTTCTTTTATGTCGATATCAGGAATAAGACAGTTGAGGATTTCGGGCGGATTTCCGATTACGGATTCCATAACATGGCTGTCGCCCCCAACGGCGTCTGCTATGCCTCCTGGGTTGATAAAGCTGACGGCGCGCTGAAACTGCTGCGTTTCAATCCCGACCGGCATCGTCTTGACTATCTGGACAAAATAATACTGAAGGATCCCGGTGCGAAAGTCGCAGGCAATCAGGGAATAGACCAGTGGATTGTCACACGTTCCGGCGAGATTTATCTGGGCATGGTCGCCAATTCCCTGCTGTTCCATTTCGACTGGAAGGCGGAGGCATTTGATCTGATCGGGCAATTGGCTCAGGGCGGGCGAGTCACATCTCTCGATGAGGATGAAGACGGCGCAATATGGGCCAGTGCCGGATATCCCCATACTCACCTGGTCCGTTTCAATCCGAACATTACCGGAAAAGGGAGGCTCGTTGATTTCGGCATCGTCAACGACCATTACGCCCGTTGCTACTTTCATGCGTCAAGTTATCATAACGGAAAACTCTATCTGGGCGAAACCGACGGATTCTCTCCGTCTTTGCACTGTATTGATTTGAAAAAAATGAAAATAAATTAGACTGCCAACAGACCGGATATTTGAAATATAAATCCATAAAAAATATGTTAAAATTGCTTAATTTCCTGAGATTTAGTTTTACGTCAGGCGCTTTGGCCTGACCTTGGAGTGCTGTAACTTGTTACAGCCTTGTTCAGAGGAGTTTGCTCCTCGTATGACTGACAAGCAAGCTTGTCAGAAAAAAGGCGGTACCAAGGTACCGCACTCCAAGTGCGAATTTCACAATTCGCAAAAGAGGAATCGAGAATTCAATATTTTTCAAGTATAGAAGTATGAAAAAAGGACTGACATGAAAACCAAATACGACATTCCGGAATGGACAAAACCCGAGAACATCCGCTGGGCCGCCTGGGGCTGGGATCACTTGACTTATTACCGGCGAATGGGTGCTAGGGATCTGTCTTTCTGGGGTAATTCCGGATGGCTCGAAAAATGGTGGCTGCGACTGCACGATGAAAAAACACTCGACCAACTCGAAGGCATGGGGGTCAATGTCCTTATTACTCACTTTTTCAAAGGGATGGGAATGGAGACTGAAAAAGCCATGCTCGACGACCTCCGCAACCTGATCGAATTATGCCGTCCCCGTGGCATTCGGACGGTAGGCTATACTTTCGGTTCAATCTTTTCAGAGACATTCGTCAAGGAAGTGCCCGAGGCCGCTGATTGGGCCGTGCGCAAAGAGGACGGTTCCATGCGCAATTGGGGAGGCTCATATTATCGTTGGTCTCCATGCCTAAATAGCGGTTACTACGAATATCTTCTGAAACTTGTCGACTTCGGGGCGAAAGACATTGGTCTGGACGGATTCCATTTCGACAATTCGTACGCCGTAGCCTGTTACTGTGATCGTTGCCGCAAGAGATTCCGTGAATATCTGGAAGCTCGCTTTACCAGCCCCGAGCGTTTTGGCTTTGTTGGTTTCAGTAATGTGAACCCGCCACCTGCTGAAGCAAACATCCGCGACCCACTGAAGCAGGAATGGATCCGTTTCCGTACTCTAGCCCTGGCGGAGAAAATGGAGGGGATTTACCGGCACATCAAAGATATCAATCCGGACTTGGCGGTCCTTTCCAATCCGGCATTTCCACGACGGGCGAACTGGGCGGATCAGCTTGCTGTCAATCCGCTCCTTTTCGGACGTTGCCATGATCTTATGTTTGCCGAGAACGGGAATTTCCCGTCGGCCTCGGACGGGAAGGCCGTCAGCCAGGCTCAAGCATATGCTTTCGGAGACAGTGCCGGCTATGGCGTAGTCGCATCCTGCTGGCCACGTTCGCCAGAAACCGGGGAGCACGCTTTGCCTGAACGGGAGAGCCAAGCTGTCATTTCCATTCTGGAACCGGCAATCTTCGGACACGCCCCTGGAACCACTTGGGCCTGCCGGTCAATCAAAGGCGATAGCATCGCACTTGATATCCAACCTCTGAGGGGCGGCGCAAAGAAAGCCTTCGCTTTCCTCAACGCCAGCCGGGATTTGTTCGCAGGAGCGAAAACACCTGCGGAAACCGGATTGCTCCACTCGTTCGAGTCCTTCGCATTTGCACATGAACGCGTCGCACCGGCGTATGACGGCTTTGAACGTTTACTGTCCCTGAAAGGCGTTCCATATAGACTTGCCTTCACTGAGGAGCCGGAACGCTTTGCCGACTTTAAGACCCTGATCGTTTCCAGTCAACTCTGCCTGAGCGACACGATAATCCAGGCGCTCTTCGATTTTGTCCGAAACGGCGGCAAATTGGTGCTTACCGGCAGATCCGGTGAACGGACGGAAAACCTGTTGGCGAGGGAAGAGAATCCTTTCACCGGGATTTTTAACTCCCCGAACGTCCTTTATCTGCCTGACGCTCCAGAGACAATTCAGACTGAAAAAGATCCAAGCGGAAAATGGATGGAACGCAATACGTGGGTGTTACCGCCGCGCCACGCCGAGTTGTCAGCCGCGTTAGGGAAGGCCTTCGGCGATTCATTCTTCCCGATCCGACTTGAGGCGCCGTCCACCGTATTGCCTGTCATCAAAGCCCTCCCGGAAGGGAAATATATGATTCATCTCCTGAACTATGCCGACTCCTCCCCGATAACATATGTAACATTGAAACTCGGCACGATGTTCGGCAACAGGAAAACAGTCCGCATTCATCGTCTGGAAGGTGTACCGACGGAAAACCGCATCGGATCAGATCGGACAGTTGAAATACAAAACCTTAATCTTTATGCTGGCGTGGAGTTATGAGAATAAGTTTTCAGTCAAGCAAACCCGTTGACAGTAAAGGGTTTACGCTGAT
>CAMCYE010000132.1 GCA_945883805.1 Victivallis vadensis
ATAAGTTTTATGAGCCGATTTCAAAATGAGGAAAAATGTTGCAGCGGCAATGTATTCCGTTGGAGTTCACAACTTTAGTGTGTCTTAATCTTCAACAGGTTAGACACGCTGAAGCCGTGAACTCCAACTTTTGAAATCAGCTCATAACAGGCAATTTTAAAATTGCCTCTTGCAATTGACTCTTCATCATAAAGAATCTCCGTCGGGAGATTCTTTATTCGACTTCGAGTAATTTATATTTCTTCGTTCCGAGTTTCATTTTCTGGAGAATGTCGGTTATCAGATACGGATCTTTGCCGTGAATCTTTTCAAAGAGATGTTTTCCCGGCCCTAGTTTGCGTCCGGCAGGAAGTCCGGACTTAAGGAGGTTTGCGGTTTTTACAAGGTCAAGCGACGCCTTTTCAATTCCGGCAATGTCGTCGGAGGCAAGAATCCCGATGTCAGGTACAAGCGACGGAGTGCTTAAGCCCCAGCAGTCGCAGAAAATAGTAATGTTCAAGAGGACATTGATATAGAATATGTTTCCCACGCCCATCTCGTCGACAACCGCTTTTGTGACAAGCGCCAACCCCTTCTGGAAATCATGAAAAGTACTGCCACCCATTTTCAGGGCGTGGGTCGGACACGCCAGGATGCAGTGCCTGCAATAAGTGCAGTTGTGGTAGAATATCTCATAAGTACCGTTCTTTGTGAATTTGTTCGCCTTATTCGGACACTCCTTTATGCATTTTCCGCAGTTTATGCATTTCTCCCTGTCCCAGTCGATTCCGCCTTCAAGCTTATGTATTTTTCCGCGTGTTTCACTGGGGACAATCCCCATTGCGATATTCTTGCACGCACCACCAAACCCGCAGGCGCCATGCCCTTTCACGTGGCTTAACACGATCATTAAATCGGCATCGGCAACCTCCTGCGAAACTTTCGCCTCGTCAAACGCCTTGAACCCAATCTTCAGTTTTTTAAGAGGCGGATGGTCTTTCCTGAACAGACCAACTATCGGCGCTCCAAGACTATCCTCCGTATAACCGCGCCATTCGCAGTTGTCGGAGTTGCCGTCGCAGATGAAAATAGATTTCGGATTTCCTTTTTTGACGTGTTCAACGAGAAGCCTTATGAAGAAGGGGTGTATGGTGGTGTATCCGAGATTTCCCCCCAGATGCATCTTGATGCAGATCTTTTTATTCTTGAACATCTTCAAAGGGGCGGATTTATCGAGCATCCTCTTGAATTTGGCAGGCAAAGTCGCCTCCGCCTCAAGCCTCCTGTATGCAACACTTGCAAAATAAACGTTACCCATAAAATGTCTCCTCATATATTGTTTGATGACAAACAATATATTTCATAATTGAAATAGGACAAGAAGTCAAAAAAAGAGAAATGAACCACTTTGAAACATCAGCAAAAACGTTTGATTGAAGCTTGCCTTTGGACCTCAGCAGTGCGCCATCATGTCGCACCTTGTCACAGTCAGCGACATATTGCCGTGCGAATTCCGCACAGATATTTCTTCAAACCATTTTTCATCTCATTGATTATCAGATATTTGCAGTCCTGCAAATATATTTGGCACGTCCATTGCTAAGGATTATGTTCATAAAGACAAAAACCAGACAAAGGAGTCATGGATATGGGAAAAATACTTGGAATAGATTTAGGAACTACAAATAGTTGCATGGCGATAATGGATCACGGCGAACCGACGGTCATAGCCAATGCGGAGGGGGCTAGGACTACCCCTTCGGTTGTCGCATTCACAAAAAGCGGTGAACGTCTTGTCGGACAGACAGCGAAACGCCAGGCCATAACAAACCCGCAGAACACTATTTTCTCGATCAAACGTTTCATGGGGCGCAAATTCAGCGAAGTCAAAGATGAAATAAAGATGGTTCCGTATCAGGTGGTGGAAGCGAAAAACGGTGACGCAGCAGTCAAGATTGGTGACAAGCTTTATTCCCCCCCGGAAATATCCGCCATGATCCTCCAAAAACTTAAAGCGGATGCGGAGGCTTTCCTTGGCGAAGAAATCAAAGAGGCGGTCATTACTGTCCCTGCGTATTTCAACGACAGCCAGCGGCAGGCGACAAAGGATGCCGGAAAGATAGCTGGATTCGATGTGAAAAGGATTATAAATGAACCGACGGCCGCCTCCCTCGCCTACGGTCTCGACAAGAAAAAAGACGAGACTGTCGCAGTATACGACCTCGGCGGCGGAACTTTCGACATATCCATACTTGAGCTCGGGGACGGCGTTTTCGAGGTTAAATCTACAAACGGCGACACACACCTCGGAGGCGATGACTTTGACCGCACCGTGATCAACTGGCTCGTCGATGCGTTCAAGAGCGAGAACGGCGTAGACCTCACAAAGGATCCCCAGGCTCTTCAGCGTCTGAAGGAAGCAGCCGAAAAAGCCAAGTGCGAACTCTCTTCAAACCAGAGCACCGACATCAACCTCCCTTTCATAACGGCGGACGCCACCGGGCCGAAACACCTGACACAGACACTGACCAGGGCAAAACTGGAACAACTCGTAGACGGACTCGTCAAAAGATCCGTACAGCCGGTGAAGAACTGCATAAAGGATTCAGGTGTGGATGTCTCGAAAATCGATGAAGTCATTCTCGTTGGCGGACAGACACGCATGCCGAAAGTTCAGGAAATTGCAAAGGAACTGTTCAACAGGGAGCCTCACAAGGGCGTAAATCCCGATGAAGTTGTCGCAGTCGGTGCGGCCATCCAGGGCGGAGTCCTGACAGGTCATGTTGAAGACATCGTGCTTTTAGATGTGACACCTCTCTCGCTCGGAATTGAAACCCTCGGTGGCGTATCCACACGCCTGATCGAACGCAACACCACCATCCCGACCAGGAAAAGTGAAATCTTCAGTACGGCTTCCGACAATCAGCCGTCTGTTGATATACACGTGTTGCAGGGGGAACGTGAAATGGCTCGCGACAACAAGAGCATCGGCAGGTTCCGTCTTGAAGGACTGCCCCCTGCCCCGCGTGGCGTTCCACAGATTGAAGTCACTTTCGACATCGATGCGAACGGCATACTGAATGTCACCGCCAAGGATCTCGGAACTGGCAAACTTCAGAAAATCACAATCACCGCAAGCTCCGGCCTAAACGACAAAGACATTGAAAAAATGGTGAAGGATGCCGAGAAGTTCGCAGAACAGGACAAGTCGGAAAAGGAAAAGATTGAAATCCGGAACAAGGCCGACATGATGGTCTATCATACCGAAAAACAGCTGAAGGAGTTCGGCGAAAAGCTTCCCGACAATGTCAAGAAGCCTGTAGAGGACGGCATAGCCGAACTTAAGAAGGCGAAAGAAGCGGACGATGTCGAGAAGATGAAAACGACGATGAAGGACATTGAAGAACACCTGATGAAATTCGGCGAGGAGATATACCGTCAGGCGGGTGGCGCAGGCCAGCCGGGCGCTGGAGCAGCGGCCGAAGCAGAACCGGAAGCCGGACAGGCGGAAAACGGGCCGGATGAATCCGAGCCTAAATCCTCGAAGAAGAAAGCATCCTCGTCAAAATCAAAAGATGAAAAGGTCGTAGATGCGGAAATTGTGGATGACGAAAAATAAAAACGCCGTGCGTTTTTATATATTGAACGCAGAAAAAAGAAGTGTTGAGTTTTAACAACAAAAGGAGAAGAAGAATGAGCAAAATGAAGATCAAACCGATTGGAGATCGCGTTCTTGTTGAAGCGATCGAAGACAAGGAACAGGTAAAAGGCGGCATCGTCATCCCTGATTCCGCAAAGGAAAAGCCCCTCGAAGCGAAAGTAATCGCCCTCGGGACAGGCAAGGTTGATGAAGACGGAAAGAGAATCGAATTCGACGTAAAAGTCGGAGATGTCGTTCTCACAAGCAAATACGGCGGCACAGAAGTCAAGTATGACGGCAAGGAATACAAGCTTGTAAGCACAAGCGACATTCTCGCCGTAATTGAATCCAAATAACAATCAGAAAACAAAAACTCAAGGAGTAAAAACATATGGCAGCAAAACAGCTGATGTTTAGCGAAGACGGTCGCAGGAAGATCCTAAGCGGAATTGAACAGCTCAGCAGAGCCGTGAAGGCGACGCTCGGTCCGAAGGGCCGCAACGTAATCCTCGACAAGAAATTCGGGTCACCTCTCGTGACAAAAGACGGAGTGACAGTCGCAAAGGAAATCGAACTTCAGGACCCCTTTGAAAACATGGGCGCCCAGATGGTTCGCGAAGTCGCAAGCAAGACATCCGATGTCGCAGGCGACGGAACCACAACCGCAACAGTCCTCGCCGAAGCCATCTTCCGCCAGGGTCTCAAGAACGTGACCGCCGGCGCCAACCCCATGGCACTGAAACGCGGAATAGACAAGGCCGTAGAAGCCATCATCAAGGAACTCAAGGCAATCAGCAAGAAGGTCAACGACCGCGAGCAGATTTCCCAGGTTGCCACGATTTCGGCAAACGGCGACAGGGAAATCGGAAACAAGATTGCTGACGCCATGGACAAAGTCGGCAAAGACGGCACAATCACGGTTGAAGAAGCCAAGTCAATCGAAACCACCCTCGACGTTGTCGAAGGTATGCAGTTTGACAAGGGATATCTCTCCCCGTACTTCGTCACCAGCGCAGAGACAATGGAAACAGTCCTCGAAGACTGTTACATTCTCATCTACGAGAAGAAGATCAGCAGTCTCAACGACATGCTCCCTCTTCTCCAGGCAGTTGCCAAAACAAGCAAGCCCCTCCTGATAATCGCAGAAGATGTCGAAGGCGAAGCCCTCGCAACACTCGTTGTGAACAAGCTCCGCGGCACACTCCAGATCTGCGCAGTGAAGGCTCCTGGATTCGGCGACCGCCGCAAATCCATGCTCGAAGATATCGCCATCCTCACCGGTGGAAAATGCATCACCGAAGACCTCGGCCTGAAACTTGAAAGCGTCAAGATCGAAGATCTCGGCAAAGTCAAGAAGGTCACGGTTGACAAGGAAAACACCACACTCGTCGAAGGCGCAGGCAAACAGTCCGCCATCATCGGGCGTGTCAACCTCATCCGCAGACAGATTGAGGAGACAACTTCCGACTACGACCGCGAAAAACTCCAGGAACGCCTTGCGAAACTCGCAGGCGGCGTGGCAGTCATCAACGTCGGAGCAGCCACCGAAACTGAAATGAAGGAAAAGAAAGCCCGCGTAGAAGACGCACTGCACGCAACCCGCGCCGCAGTCGAAGAAGGCATTGTTCCCGGAGGCGGCGTAGCCCTTCTCCGTGCTGCAAAGGCCGTAAAAGCACTCAAACTTGAAGGCGACGAATCAATCGGCGCAGAAATCGTGCTCAGGGCGACAGAAGAGCCTCTCAGACAGCTCTCCGCAAACGGCGGATATGAAGGTTCAATCGTCGTACGCGAAGTTCTCGACCGCAAGACCAACGAAGGTTTCGACGTCGAAACCGGAACATACGTCGACATGCTCAAGGCCGGTATCATAGATCCGACCAAAGTGACGCGTTCAGCACTCCAGAACGCCGCATCCATCGCAGGACTCCTCCTGACGACGGAATGCATGATCACGGAAATTCCTGAAAAGGAAAAAGCGATGCCTATGCCTCACGGCGGTGGCGGAATGGGTGGAATGGGCGGAATGGGCGACTACTAAGCTCCCGACGTTCAGATTGAATATCAAAAGGCGTGCGAACTTCGCACGCCTTTTTTTTTTACCTTGACAGGTTTTATACCGAGCTGGATTCAATTTGAGTAGCACAGGCATTCTTGCCTGTGGCTTTAATTGACTCCGTATTAACACTCAATGATTTTTTGACAGGATTTACCCGTCTTCGCAAGGCCTACGAGCGAGGCATACAGGATTCCAAGGATGTTTAAAGCCGACTTTAAGATATTTCTCGCCCCATCAGTGCTGCACCGTAAATATCCATTTCCCCTTGCCTTTCCGGTGTTGTATCATATTTTATAAGCGGTTTTCCCCCTGGATATGCGTTGGACGCATATCTAGGATATTTCCCGTATAAAGCGTAAGTACGTATAAACGTTGGACTATGCGGCGGTAAAACGCCGCATAATCTCTAATCGTTGAAATCAAAAGAGATATTATCTCACAAAGGCACAAAGCCGCAAAGGAATGAAAATAGGCAAAAGTTTTCGAAAAAGAGTCTTCAGGCTTCGCCTGGGAGGCTACGCCCGACAAGGATAAAGAACCCGTTTTCAAAAGGGTTTGTCTCTGTGAGAGAATAAAGGATTTAGAATTTTAACCATGCTGGCGCTGGCAACCTCGCTTCGCTCGGTGCTAGACCATGAGGCGTTGGAATTGAAAAAGGAATTTACGATGAACAATACAATCAATGATTTGGTTTCCAGTAAAGGTTCAGCACCGTGCCTTTTTTATCCGGTGGCTAAAGAAATGGGAATATCCATTCATGCTGTGCTGACAGACAGTAAAATACAGAAGGATGTCCTTGTGAGAATTGCGGAAGAGTATCCCGTAAGTGCAGTGATTAGAATGACAGAACTATGGTGTGAGGCGACCTCCTTCGGAATGAATTGCAGTATGGACGATGCTGATTTTCCGAAACTTGGAACGCCTTTGTATCCCGACATTGCCGCATTGGAGGCCGCACTCGTCCCACCGCCGATAAACGATACTACGTCGCCTTTGATTGAAGCAGTCAAGCTCGCCGTTCCCTGCATGAAGAAGAAGCCGCTTATTATTGGCGTGACTGGTCCGTATACATTAGGCTCCGTGCTCAATGGCTCGGCGGAATTTATGGTGAACTGCATGATGGAGCCAGGTATTGTACATGCATTTCTAGAGAAAATCACATCGTTCTTGGCTGCCTATGCGCTGGAATATAAAAAGGCAGGAGCAAACGGCATTATTCTGGCGGAACCGTCTGTTGCGATGATTTCGCCAGACATGACAGAGGAATTCTCAAACCGCTATATCGAAAGGTTTATTTCCGAAATTCAGGATGATACGTTTACGGTAATTTATCACAATTGTGGAGCGGTCAATTCCCATATGGAAGCCATTGCAAAGCTCTCTGCACAAGCCTTTCATCTTGGGAGCGATGTTGATTTAAAACTCGCACTTGATGTTCTGCCTGCTGACAGGATTATCATGGGCAACATCGATCCACGACGTTTCCTTTTTGAGACCCCGTCTCAGATCGAAGCAGAAACCCGTGCCATGCTCATACGATATGGAAAATTCAGGAATTACATCAGTTCAACTGGGTGCGACTTATC
>CAMCYE010000133.1 GCA_945883805.1 Victivallis vadensis
GATGATGGTATCATCTATTATGGCAGTTGACACGAAGAAGTATGGCGTTTTCGATGAAAACGCCTCGAGACGGTTTCATCGAAACCGTCATACTGCCCGTAATGGACTGACCGATAGCGTTCCCTAAATTGAATCGAAATCTGATTTCGCCGCATCTTTATACAATAAACAGGCATCTGTAGCGTTTAATGCGCGCAATGGTGAATGTTTTCGAAGTCATATGGAAGGAGGTGTTTCAACGGGGAATGATTTGATTTGAGGTGTGAGCGTATATCAAGGTGTGGTATTAAACTTAAAATAAAGGAATGGAAAATGAAAAAGATTTTTGCTCTGTTTGTGTTCGGTATGGCGATGACTGCAATGGTTTCTTTTGCGCAGGATTCAACTGGTGACAGAGGCGGAAAAGGAGGAAAAGGCGGTGGCGGAGCCAATCGTCCGGTGCCTCCGCTCGTAGCCGCACTTGATGCAAATGGCGACGGTACAATTGATGCAAAGGAAATCGCCGATGCACCTCAGAATCTGAAGAAACTCGACAAGAACAGTGACGGGCAAATCACATCTGATGAAATCCGCCCAGCCCGTCCTGCCGACCAAGGCGAGAAAAAAGCCGATAAGGCGGAAAAGAAAGCCGAAAAAGCAGATGCCAAAGCTCAGGAAGTGAAATAACTCCGGTTTCTGGTTAAAAAAAAGCCGGCAGAGGTGAAACTCTTCCGGCTTTTTCTTTTTTTCGGTTTTTTCTTAAAATGAGTGGGTAATAGTGCATACCCCGCCAAGGTGGGTTACATTATATTCCAGACATTCAAAGAAATCAATTTGAATATCCAATATCCAACACGGAATATCCAATGATGAAGGAAGGAAAATTTGATTTACAGGAACGTTTCATCGCGTATGCTGTGGAAATAATCCTACTTTCGGAACAACTGCCGGAAACAAAAGCAGGCAGACATATTTGCGATCAGATTTTAAGAAGCGATAGAAATATCTTCACCTGGATATTGGACATTCCGTGTTGGATATTGGATATTCAGATTTTTCACATTTTACGTGTTTACCCACTCAAAATGAAAACGATTTTTTTTTGTGAAGAAAAGGTGAGGTTCCTGTGGATGATCTTGCCGCAGGATCAGCAATAGGAGATGTTCAGCCTCCTGTTATGCAGTACCCAGCGTCAACATGAATAACCTGTCCGGTTATCGCCCTGGACAGGTCACTGCACAAAAACAGGGCGCAGTCGGCGACTTCATCGGCTGTTACGTTCCTCTTAAGCGGGGATTTTGCGGCGGAGTTGACAAGTATCTCACCGAAGTTTGCAATTCCGGATGCCGCCAAAGTGGCTATCGGGCCTGCCGATATTGCATTGACCCTTATCCGTCTTTCCCCGAGGTCGCATGCGAGATACCTTGTACCTGATTCAAGCGCGGCTTTCGCAACTCCCATGATGCCGTAGCCGGAAACAGCCTTTTCCGCCCCGATATAAGTCATGGCGATTATTGAGCCGCCGTCTTTCATCATCGGGGCCGTCCTCCTCGCCAGTTCGGCAAGGGAATAGGCGCTCACTTCCTGGGCGGTCTGGTAGCCTTTCCTGTCAATATCCAGGTATTTGCCGCGGAGATGCTCCTTTTTTGCGAACGCGATGCTGTGTATGAGAAAGTCAACTTCCCCGAATTCATCCTTCACTTTTTTGAAAAACGAGTCGAGCAGTTCGTCGCTTACAACATCGCATCTGGCGTAAACCGGGTTGTGAAGCTCTTTCATCATGGGCAGAAAGGAAGGTTCGGCCCTTTCCTGGTATGCCGCCGCAATCCTGCAGCCGGCGTCATTGAGTCTTTTCGCAATATGCCAGGCTATGCTCCTGTCATCCGCAATGCCGAACACAACGGCTTTTCGGTCTTTCAAATCGATTTGGACGCTCATCTTTATTTTTCCTTCCTGGGGGCAATTTCAAATTTGCTTCTTTTTAAGCCAAGCAGACGCTTGGCGTTCCCGGGAACGCTGACCGTCTGGTCGGCTCTATGTATTTCTTGTGCGGAAAGACTTACGCCGAGAGTATCTAGTCGTCTCATAATAGTTTCGATGCTTTTCCTCTTCAACGGAGCGCGGGTTTTCCAACCCGCGGCACTCTTTCCATGGCGGGTATCCTACTTCGCCAATTGAGCTACGAAGGACAGGAGAAAACCCGCCCTCTGTTATGTTGGAACTCCATTTTATTTCGAGACTATTAGTATTTCGCTCCGCTTAGTTTAACGTTAAGAATTCTCGACTTCCGTTGCGAATTTTGAAGCGAGCTCTTCAGCTTTTTTTTCTGTTTTTGCTTCGGCGGTTATTCTTATCAGCGGTTCCGTGTTTGAAGGTCTTACGAGCACCCATCGGTCATCCCAGTCAATCCGTATGCCGTCAATGGCGTTCGGTTTCTGCGAACTGTATCTTTCGCGGAGTTCGCGGATCACTTTCTGCGAGGCGCGCGAATCCGGGCAGGCTATTTTTCTGGTTACGGTGAAATATTTCGGCAGTGATTTCACGATCGTCGTGATGGTTTCGGAACGGGTCGCCATCATTTCAAGGACTATCGCCATTCCGGTGAAACTGTCCCGGCATGGATGCACTGCGGGCCATATCACTCCGCCGCTGCCGCCTTCACCGCCGATTGTCGCTTTTCGCGCAATCATCTCCGATGTCACGTTGATTTCACCGATTTTGGAATAGAAAACCTGTGCGCCCGCCTTCGTGGCGATATCTTCAACGGCCTTGGTGGTCGCGAGATTAACCACGACATTCGCATGTTTCCTTGTCTTGTCGAGAACATGGGCGATGGCGAGCACTATGGAATACTGCTCTCCCAGCGCTTCCCCCCTGCCGTTGAAAACGGCAAGCCTGTCCGCATCCGGATCTGTTGCAAAACCGACATCGCATTTGTTTTTCCTGACAAGCCGTCCGAGTTCGCCGAGATTTTGCGCGACTGGTTCCGGCATCCTTTCAAAACCATGGTCAATGTCGGTGAAAACGGTGCTGACTTCACATCCTAGTTCTTCCAGGAATGATCTCGTGTACGGGGCGCCTGCGCCGTTGCAGCAGTCGACCGCGACTTTCAATTTTGCTTTCCTTATGAGGTCGACATCTATCTGGCTGAATATTTTCGTCTTGTGAATGTTGAAGGCGTTTTCCGCAGTATGCACATAACGGTATTCGCTTTCCCTGACATAATTGGTGTACGGCTGATTATATATGTCCAGCAGTTCGTCCGCTTCGTTGTGATTGAGGAAGACACCGGAGGAGTTTATGAATTTCAAGGCGTTCCATTCCTCGGGATTATGGCTTGCGCTGATGACAATCCCCCCGTTCGCCCTAAGCTTCAATACCGCAATCTGGATTGTGGGAGTCGGGACAATTCCCAGAATCACCGGCTGGCATCCGACAGAAAGAAGTCCGGCTGTCACGGCATTCTCGTACATTGTCCCGGTAGGTCTGGTATCGCGTCCCACCAGTACGCGTCCGCCCCTCACGTATTCGCCGAACGCGGCTGCGAAATACGCAACCAGGGACGGCGTCAGGGACTCCCCGACGACCCCCCGGACTCCGCTTACGCTTATTTTAAGATTTGTTGACATTTTCATGGCAATTCCTTGAACATCGAACATTCAACGCCCAACATCCAACGTTCAATCAAAAGATTTTAATTCGAAGTTGGAAGTTCGATGTTGAATGTTGAACGTTCATTTATTGGTTTTCTCACTCCACAAGCCTTTCAATCAGGCTCCTGACCTGAAGCGCTTTTTCCTCGGCCTCCTCTTCTGTCCGCCATTCGACTATCATCCTTATGATCGGTTCGGTCATGGCCGCCCTCAGATGGATCCAGCCGTCTTTCCAGTCGAAGCGGAATCCGTCGTTTTCAGTGATCATGCAGGAGTGGAAATGGCTTTTCAAATTCCGGATGAGCGTATATGCGTGCGAGGAATGGCACTGGACCTTTCTCTTGACTATGTGATAGTGGGGGATTGAGCCGGCAAGTTCGGAGGAGCTTGAATCGCGCACGGCCATTGATTCGAGGATCATCGCCATGGTGAGATAGCTGTCGAAAGCTGGGACAGAATCATTCAGCGCCACGCTTCCGCTTCCGTCGCCTGCGAGTTTCGCGTCAAGCTCGATCATCTTGTCGATAATGGAGGCTTGTCCCACCTTTGTCTTCTCCATTTTTCCATTGTAGAGGGCGACCACGTCGTCGAGGGTTCTTGTCGTGCACCAGTTTGTGACTACAGTACACTGTTCACTGCTTTTCAGGAGGATGTGTGCAGCGACAAGCGGGAGGGTGTACTCCTCTGAAAGCGTTTCCCCGGTATCGGTGGTTACGGCCGTCCTGCTCATGTCGCTGTTGAACACGAATCCGATGTCGGATTGCAGGTGGCTGATTATTGACTTGACCTGGAAACTGCTTCTCGGACGCGGCTCGGGATCATGGGTCAGGATTCCGGTGGGAGTATCGTTTATCGGAATCATTTCTATTCCAAGCCGGGATGCGAAACTTTTCGAGAGGTTTGAACCGGGCCCGTTGCAGAAGTCGGCCACCACCTTGAATTTTTTAGAAGCGATCAGGCCTGTGTCGACAAGACTGCAGATTTTGTCCAGATATTTCTCAGACGCTTTTCCGGGAACGGCCTCTACCCTGCCTATCTTGCTCCATGAACAGTTTCTGAAACGTCCGTTGTGATAAATGTCAAGAAGTTCCTGGGTCCGCCTGCCGTTGAGATATGCGCCTTTTTCATCGAGGGGTACGATTGCGTTCCATTCTGACGGATGATGACCCGCGCCGATAAGGAGTCCGCCGTCGGCATTGAGGCTTGAAACGAGAAATTGCAATGCCGGCGCGGAGCAGAGTCCGGCATCAAGGATTTTACAGCCGCAGCTCTGCAGGGCCGAGGTCACCGCGTTGTGAATCATCGGCGAGGAATTCCGGCTGTCACGGCCGATGACAACTTTTCCGCCGTCGACATAGGTGCCGAATGCCGAGGCGAAGTTGATGACAAGCGTCGGCGTGAGGGCAGATCCGACCTGTCCCCTCATACCCGCTGAACCCAACCTCAATGACTGCATAGACTGCATAAAAACTCCCGGACTACAATTAACTCTTATTCAATCACTATCCCGAAACAGGTGATAAGACTGGCGTATTTTAACGCCAGACCGGCACTCCTTTGAAACTTGCCTTTAAAGTAGGTCGGGTTTCAACCCGACACAGAGTTGGCGGTTTACCCCAGTCATTCGACGGGGCAGAGAAAACCGCCCTACCTTTGGAAACAGTTTCTTATTGATAAAACTGCGGCTTCCACTGACCACTGTTCACTGATCACGCGTCTATTCTCTTATCTTGAGAATCTTCCGTACGACTTCCTTTATCTTTTCGCTGTCGTGGCGGACCAGATCGGTTTCGTGTCCCACATCGGCGATGATTATTTTCGCCTTTGTCACACTTTCTATCTTCTTTATCTCCCTGAGCGATACGGGAAGCTGTCCCCGGGCCTTGTATATCCGGCACGCCCTGGCGGACAATTTCGTCTTTGAGACAATCACATAGTCAAGATGGTCGCCGCCCAGATATTTTACAATCTCCCTGACATGTTCGAATACGCCGTAATGCGCTGTTTCGCCGGGCTTTGTCATGAGGTTGCAGATGTAGACTTTTTTCGCCTTTGTCCGTGCTATGGCTTCGGGGATGAATTCCACAATCAGGTTCGTGATGACGCTGGTGAACAGGTCTCCGGGGCCGATCACAACCAGGTCGGTGTTCAGTATGTTCGAATATGCGTCGATATTGCATTCGGCTTTGGGCTCATGCCAGAGATCCTTGATCCTGAGGTCGGGATGCCGCCCTTCGGCCTTGTCAATTTTGCTTTCGCCGGAAATGACCATGCCGTCCTCAAATCTGGCATTGAGGTGCACATACGTGTCCGTCACAGGCACGACTATGCCCTGAATGTTCAATATGTCACCGAAACATCTGACCCCTTCCTTCATCGAACCCTTTATTTCGTACAGGGCGGTGAGGAAGAGATTCCCCAAATTGTGTCCCTTAAAGGCTTCGCCTCCAGCCTTGAACCTGTGCTGTAGCACCTCGCTCATGAGCATGGGCACATTCGCAAGAGCCACAAGATTCTGCCGCACGTCTCCCGCAGGCAGTACTCCGAAAGACTCCCTTAACTTGCCCGTGGAACCGCCGTCATCCGTCATGGCGACTATCGAGCTCAGCAGGACGTTGGGCAGTTTCTTCAGTCCCATGAGCGTACCGAACAGGCCTGTTCCGCCACCTATGCAGACGATCCGCTTCTTCTGGTAATAGCAGGCGTTTATCCGCAATATGAATTCCCGGATATTGAACGGTTTAGCTATGAAGTCCGAAGCTCCGGTCATTTTCGCCTCTTCAATGAGGCCGGATGATGGCGCCGATGAAGAAAATACGAAATCCTTTCCCGAATTCCTGAGGATGTCGAGAACCTCTGACCGTCTCGGGTCTCCGTCCCCGGAAAAAGAGTCGTTGTCGAACAGCGCACAGGCGACATCCTCGCGGCTGATCGCCTTTTTGACCTCGCCGGGCGTGAACGCGATTGCCGACGGTATGCGTATCTGTGTCAGCGTGCCCTTTATCTCGGCACAACATTTGCTGTTACAGATGAGGATGATTTTTTTCTGCATGATATGAACCGGCATTTAGATTTCATTGCTTTTGAAAAGATAGTCCAGCGGGGATTGATTATCAAGGGTATCTCCCAGAAATGACGGCTTGCGGGCGATGTTGTTAGGCCTGCTGTTTGATATTACCTTCTTCTGTAGGCAAGTCGGTCAGGTATGACGGTTTCGTCCTGTCCCTCGTAGCTTTTTAGCGAAGTGGGATGAAACCGTCTCAAGGCGTTTTCATTATATGGAGCTGATTTCAAAATGCCGAAGGTAGGGCGCGTTCTCCGCAACGCGCCGCTTCAAAACGGACGGCTCGGCCCCAGTCATCCGACGGGGCAGGAGAGCCGTCCCTACCTTCAATTCGGCAATTTTGAAATTACCTCTTCTTAATTAAAAGAGTGTGGTACAGGCGTCTCGCCTGTTCTTCAAGAAGAAGGAAATAAGAACAGGCGAGACG